>JAIWOL010000183.1 GCA_020216925.1 Thiobacillus sp.
GCCTGCGCCGCCTGGCGTGCGCGCGCGGCGGCACTGCCGGCGGCCGCGGCCCGCTCGGCAAGATCGACCGGATCGAGCTCGGCGAGCAGCTGGCCGCGCGCGACACGGTCGCCCTGGTCGACTGACACACGCAGCAACCGACCGGCCTGGATCGGCCCGACCGCATAGGCATGGCGCGCCTCCACCGTGCCGATGCCGTACACCTCGGGATGCAGATCGGCCGTTTCCGCTGCGGCGGTTTCCACGCCTACCGGCGCGAGTGGGCCCCGGGTCGTCAGCAGCCAGACGAAAGCGCCGGCGAAACCCAGCAGGCCGGCAACCAGAACCAGTGATCGGACACGCGGTTTCATGCGCGCGCCCTCAGCGTCCAGCCCGTGCGGGGGACGGACGGATCTGGTAGCGGGCGTGACAGGCCACGCATTTGTGCAGGGTGCCTGACAGTTGATTCAGGCTGTAGCTGACATCTCCGAGGCTGTCGGCGTCGAGCGCGATCTGGTCGAAGTCGCGGTGGACCTCCGCGCCACGTTGTCGGAATTCCATCGGCAGTTTCTCGCGTAGCGAGGGGGGTACGTCGACCGCCATGCGGATACCCAGGCGGCGCGCCGCCTGGGCGGTGCCGGCCATGTCGTTGCGGGCGAGCGCGCCGGCCATTTCCCCCACGCCGGACAGGAACAGGTGCATCTCCTGCAGCACGGCGGCACGTTCGGCGGGTGTGAGATGAAGCGCGGTCCGGGCGTCGGGGTCTGGCGTCGCGGTGGGCCGGGCGTCCTGCGCATGGCTGGCGCCAAGCCCTGGACAGAACAGGAGGGCGGTGATGACGGCAGGACGGATATTCATGATTCTTCTCCAGGCTCGGGGTGCAGGCGGACCGCCTGCAGGTAGACGGGAAAGGTGCGCCGGGCTTCGGCAGCGAGCGTGCGCTGGCCGCGCAGGATGGAGGCCTGCAGCACCAGACCCTGGATCATGCCGATATAGAGCGTGGCCGCCGCGCGCGCATCCAGCCCCGGACGCGCCAGGCCTTGCGCCTGGGCCGCCTGCAGCAGGCCGGCGACCCGGTCCTCGTAGGCGAGCATGATCTCGGTGATCAGGGTGCGCAGCGCCGGGCTGCGGCCGTGCAAGTGCTCGGATGTCAGCACGCGCGGAATCGCTGGATGGCCGACGATGAAATCGATGTGGGCGAGGAACATGCGCTCGAGTGCATCGAGCGGGTCGCGGCCCTGGGCGGCGGCCTGGCCCAGCACGCTCATCAGGCGTTCGCGCACCCATTGCATCACCGCGAGCCAGATCGCGTCCTTGCTTGGGAAATGCCGGAAGATGGCGCCCTGCGTCACCCCCATCGCCTGCGCCATGTCCTGGGTGGTAACGTCGTCGACCCCCTGGCGCGCGGCCAGATCCAGCGTCACGCGGATAATGGCCGCGCGCCGCTCATCTGCGTCCAGGCGTTTGCGTTTGGGGGATTCAGCCATGCCACCGGCCTATTAGATAGTGATTGATTACAACCTTACATGGCTGACGCGCGTGCGTCAACGACTTTGGCAAACCGCCATCAGACGTCTGGTCGGTCGAGACAGGCGCACAGCGCGTCGGCGAGCGTGCGCACCTCGTCCACCGTCGTCACATACGGCGGCATGACATACACCGTATGGCCGATAGGCCGGAGAAACACGCCCTGCGCCAGCGCGGCGTGGTGGAAACGCGCGGAAAACCCCGGCCGGGCATCGGCCACGTCAAACGCCCAGATCATGCCGAGATGGCGGAAATGGCGCACCCGTTTGTGAGCGGCTACTTTGTCCAGAAGCCCAGTGAAAGCCTCGGCCTTGACCCGGTTGGCGGCAATCACCCGGTCTTGCTCGAAGATGTCCAGCACCGCCAGCGCCGCGCGGCAGGCGAGCGGGTTGCCGGTGTAGGAATGCGAATGCAGAAAACCGCGCGCGGTGTCGTCGCCGTAGAAAGCAGCGTAGACGGCGTCGGTGGTGAACACTGCGGAGAGCGGCAGATAGCCGCCGGTGATGGCTTTTGACAGACAGATGAAATCCGGGCGGATACCCGCCTGCTCACAGGCGAACAGCGACCCGGTGCGGCCGAAGCCGACGGCGATCTCGTCGGCGATGAGGTGCACCGCATAGCGGTCGCACAGTTCCCGGGCGCGTTCGAGATAGACCGGGTGGTACATCGCCATGCCCGCCGCGCCCTGCACCAGCGGCTCGACGATGAAGGCGGCGGTGGTGGCGGCGTATTCGTCCAGATGCGCCTCCAGCGCATCGGCGCAACGTAGCGCAAAAGCCTCGGCGGATTCCCCCGGCTCGGCCCGGCGCGCGTCCGGCGTCGGCACCTGCGCGGTGTGGCGCAGCAGGGGCGCATAAGTGGATTTGAACAGCGGGATGTCGGTGACCGAGAGCGCGCCGACAGTCTCGCCATGGTAGGCGTTTTGCAGGCTGAGAAAGCCGTTTTTTTCTGCTTTGCCTGTGTTGCGCCAGTAGTGCGCGCTCATTTTCAGCGCGATTTCCGTCGCCGAGGCGCCGTCCGACCCATAAAAGGCATGGCCCAGTCCGGTCAGCCTCGCCAGCCGCTCGGACAGTTCAACCACGGGTTCGTGCGTGGCACCGGCCAGCATCACGTGCTCGATTTTGCCGAGCTGGTCGACCAGGGCGGCATTGATGCGCGGATTGCAATGTCCGAACAAATTGACCCACCAGCTCGAAACCGCATCCAGATACCGTCGTCCGTCGCTGCCGATGAGCCAGGGCCCCTCGCCCCGCGCGACCGGCAGCGGCGGCGCCGTGTCGAGCTGTTTCATCTGCGTGCAGGGGTGCCAGACGGCGGTACGCGTGCGCGTCAAAAGTTCATCCATGGGCTTGAAATTGTCATCTTGCGCCCCTACTATTAGCACTCGCCGGCGATGAGTGCTAACAACACGGTCGCCGCCTTCCATTTTACCCGCCAAGCGGCATCGTCTGTTTGGCTGTTTGTTTCAACAACGCACTGGAGACCTCTGTCATGAAAATTCGTCCCCTGCACGACCGTGTCATCGTCAAACGCAAGGAAGAAGAGCGCAAGACTGCTTCCGGCATCGTGATTCCCGATTCCGCCAGCACCGAAAAACCCGACCAGGGCGAAATCCTCGCCGTGGGCGCGGGCAAGAAGGACGACCAAGGCAAGCTGATTCCCCTGGACGTGAAAGTGGGCGACACCGTGCTGTTCGGCAAATACGCTGGCCAGACCGTCAAGGTCGATGGCGAGGAACTCCTCGTGATGCGCGAGGAAGACATCATGGGCGTGGTCGAGGCCTGAGCCCCCCCGTCTCTCAATCGTATTCAAGCATTCTTAGGAGTAGAACATGGCTGCAAAAGACGTACGTTTTGGTGATTCCGCGCGCCACCGCATGGTGGCTGGCGTCAATGTCCTGGCAGACGCCGTCAAGGTGACCCTGGGCCCGAAAGGCCGCAACGTGGTGCTCGACCGCTCGTTCGGCGCCCCCACCGTGACCAAGGACGGCGTGTCGGTGGCGAAAGAAATCGAACTGAAGGACAAGCTGGAAAACATGGGCGCGCAAATGGTCAAGGAAGTCGCGTCCAAGACCTCCGACGTGGCCGGCGACGGCACCACCACCGCAACGGTCCTGGCTCAGGCCATCGTCAACGAAGGCATGAAGTACGTGGCTGCCGGCATGAACCCGATGGATCTCAAGCGCGGCATCGACAAGGCCGTCGTCGCCATCGTCGAAGAACTGAAGAAAATCTCCGTGCCCTGCGCCAGCAGCAAGGAAATCGCCCAGGTCGGCTCCATCTCCGCCAACTCCGACTCCTCGATCGGCGACATCATCGCCGCTGCGATGGACAAGGTCGGCAAGGAAGGCGTCATCACCGTTGAAGACAGCTCGGGCCTGGAAAACGAACTCGACGTCGTCGAAGGCATGCAGTTCGACCGCGGCTACCTGTCGCCCTACTTCATCAACAACACCGACAAACAGATGGCGGTGCTGGAAGAGCCCTTCATCCTGCTGTTCGACAAGAAGATTTCCAACATCCGCGACCTGCTGCCCATCCTGGAACAAGTCGCCAAGGCCGGCAAACCGCTGATGATCGTCGCCGAAGATGTCGACGGCGAAGCGCTCGCCACGCTGGTGGTCAACAACATCCGCGGCATCCTCAAGACCTGCGCCGTCAAGGCCCCGGGCTTTGGCGACCGTCGCAAGGCGATGCTGGAAGACATGGCCATCCTCACCGGCGGCACCGTGATCGCCGAGGAAGTCGGCCTTACTCTGGAAAAAGCCACCCTGCAGGACCTGGGCCGTGCCAAACGCGTCGAAATCGGCAAGGAAAATTCCACCATCATCGACGGTGCCGGCGCCGCCGACGCAATCAAGGCCCGTATCGGCCAGATCAACAAGCAGATCGAAGAAGCCACCTCCGACTACGACAAGGAAAAACTGCAGGAACGCAAGGCCAAACTGGCTGGCGGCGTCGCCGTCATCAAGGTGGGCGCGGCCACCGAAGTCGAAATGAAAGAGAAGAAAGCTCGCGTCGAAGACGCGCTGCACGCCACCCGTGCCGCCGTTGAAGAAGGCGTCGTGCCCGGCGGCGGCGTGGCCCTGCTGCGCGCCAAATCGGCTGCCGCCGCGGTGAAAGGCGACAACCTGGATCAGGACGCCGGGGTGAAGATCGTGCTGCGCGCCATCGAAGAGCCGCTGCGCCAGATCGTGAAAAACTGTGGCGAAGAGTCCTCGGTGGTCGTCAACAAGGTGCTCGAAGGCTCGGGCAACTTCGGCTATAACGCCGGCAACGGCACCTATGGCGACATGATGGCCATGGGCGTGCTCGACCCCACCAAGGTCACCCGCACCGCCTTGCAGAACGCCGCATCCATCGCCGCGCTGATGCTCACCACCGACTGCATGGTTGCCGACCTGCCGGAAGACAAGCCGGCAGCCCCGGCGGGCGGCGGCATGGGCGGCATGGGCGACATGGGCATGATGTAAACGCAGCGCCGAGGCACTTGCCGGCCTCGGGATTGCCGCCCGTCCCCAGGCGGGCCCTGCCACCCCAAAGCCCCGCACAAGCGGGGCTTTTTTTCATCCCGGCAAAGGCGAAAATCCAGTTTCGTTTCCCCCTTGCGGGCCGTGGCGCAGACCCACCGTCCGCGCGCATACGACCAGACTCCGACTCAGCCAGGGCCGCAGAGCGGCGCATTGCGCTTGACGCTGTCGCAGCCCACCCGCTAGAATTCGCCCTCTTTTCTGGCCAGTTAGCTCAGTTGGTAGAGCAGCGGATTGAAAATCCGCGTGTCCGTGGTTCGATTCCGCGACTGGCCACCAAAATTCAGCGCCCAACTGTTCTCAGTTGGGCGTTTTCATTTGTGCTTCCCGCATGACACGCGGGGTTCCCGCACATTCTGCGTGTGCGACCAGGCTCCTGTGGCCTGGCAGGAACATCCCCGGTTGCCCTCCGTTCCGCCCTCTCTTCTCTCGAAATCGGCGCTAACTTCTTCGCCGTGGCACACGCACATGGCCTTTTGCGACCATCACTTGCGCGCGTGCCATTGCCATTCGTTGTCGGGTGGGCTTGGAGCAGCGATCCATCACGCCAA
Source organism: Thiobacillus sp. (assembly GCA_020216925.1). GTDB lineage: Bacteria > Pseudomonadota > Gammaproteobacteria > Burkholderiales > Thiobacillaceae > Thiobacillus. The sequence continues at coordinate 5,587 of JAIWOL010000183.1, forward strand.
CACAGCCGTCGCGCAAGGCATGGAGTACAAGCCTGCGCGTTGCTGCGTGACGACGAGTGCTCCGTAGGCCGCCACCGTCAAGCGCAACAGCTTCATCTCCTCAATGGGTGCCAAGGTGCTCGATAAGAAGCCCGAACTGCTGCCCGCCTTGCTGGTGGGCAGCAAGATTCCTTGGCTCGGCCTGCATGAGAAAGGCGGCACGGTGAGCGGCAATTTGCTGATACCGCTGCTGCCCGGGCGCATCGGCCCCAAGCGTTTCAAGGCGGTCATCGATGGCCTGATGCGCTCGGGCAGGCCAATGCCCGCAAGGC
>JAIWOL010000054.1 GCA_020216925.1 Thiobacillus sp.
TTGTCGGGGCGCCGCCATTCCCGCATGGGTTTGAGTTCGAGGAAAGAGTCGGTTTCGTTCAGGCCCATGGGATCTAGCCCCAGCTCGTCGGCACCGGCGCGGGCGACGATGCGCCTGATTTCCGGGATGGATGTCATCAGCGCCTGCTGCACCCGGGTATCGAGCTTGGCCGAGGCGTCGAGGTTGATCGACGGCAGTTTTTCCAGCTGCACCAGAATGTCGCCTTCATCCATGGTCGGCATGAAGGTCTTGCCGATGAACGGATAGATGGCGAAGGCCCCCGCCATCAGCACGCCGGCGATGGCGTAGACGAGCCCGGGCCGGGCGAGCGCGCGGTCGAGCAGCGGGGTGTAGAGCGCGAGCGATTGTTTCAGCAGCCAGGGTTCGCCGTGCGCGGTTTGCTTCAGCAAAAACGATGCGAGCACGGGGATCAGGGTGAGTGCAAGCACCAACGAGGCCAGCAGCGCGAACACGATGGTGAGCGCCACCGGCGCGAACAATTTGCCTTCCAGCCCTTCGAGCGATAGCAGCGGCAGGAACACGATGGCGATGATGGCAATGCCCGACACCACCGGCCCCGCGACTTCCTGCGTCGCCCACAGCACGCGTTGCAGCGGCTTCACCTCGGTGTTCTCGGGATCGTGCGCGAGATGCGCGACGACGTTTTCCACCCCAACCACCGCTGCATCCACCAGCAGGCCGATGGCGATGGCCAGGCCGCCCAGGCTCATCAGGTTGGCTGACAGCCCCACTGCACGCATCAAGAGGAAGGTGGCAAGCACCGAAAACGGCAGAATCAGCGCCACCACGATGGCGGCGCGCAGGTTGCCGAGGAACAGCAGCAGCATCACGACCACCAGCGCGGCGGCCTCCATCAGCGCCCGGGTAACGGTGCCGACTGCGCGGTTCACCAGCGCACTGCGGTCATAGAACGGCGAAATCGTCACGCCCTTGGGCAGCGTGGACTGAATCTCGGCGAGGCGGGTTTTCACGCGGGCAATCAGCTCGCCGGCGTTCACGCCCTTGAGCCCGATCACCAGCCCCTGCACGGCTTCGCCTTGACCGTTCTGCGTGACCGCGCCGTAGCGCGTCAACTCGCCCGGCTCGACACGCGCCACGTCGCCGATGGTGACCACAGAACCGGCAAGGGTCTTCACGCCGATCTTCGACAGATCGGCGATGTCCTTGATATGGGCGTCGACGCGCACGACCCAGGCCTCTTCGCCTTCGGACACGCGGCCCGCGCCGTTGTTGCGGCTGTTCGTCTCCAGCGCGGCGCGCAGCTCGGCGAGCGTAACCCCGCGCGCGGCGAGCGCCGCCGGATCAGGCGTGACCGTCCAGGTCACGACCCGGCCGCCGAGCGCGTTGACGTCAGCCACGCCCGGCAGGGCGCGCAGTTGCGGACGGATCGTCCAGTCGAGCAGGGTGCGTTTCTCGGCGAGCGAGAGCGGCCCTTCGACGGTGAACATAAAAAGTTCGGAAAGCGGCGTGGAAATCGGCGCGAGCCCGCCGGATACGCTGGCCGGCAGATCGCCCTTGATGTTGGCGAAGCGCTCCGCCACCTGCTGCCGCGCCCAGAAAATGTCGGTGCCTTCTGCGAAATCCACGGTGATGTCGGCCAGCGCGTTTTTCGAGAGGCTGCGCAGCACGGTCTGCCGGGGAATACCGAGCAGTTCGGTTTCGATCGGCTGGGTGACGCGCGCTTCGACTTCCTCCGGCGTCATGCCGGGCGCCTTGAGAATGAGCTTGACCTGCGTCGAGGACACATCGGGAAAGGCGTCGATGGGCAGTTGCTGAAACGCGCGTACGCCGAGCACCAGCAGGACGAGCGCGGCGGCAAGCACGAACCAGCGCCGCGTGAGCGCGAATTCGGTAAGAGTATTGAGCATGGCTTATTCCCCGAGCCACTGCGCCTTGAGCGCAGCCACACCAGTCACCGCGACGCGCGCGCCCGCGGCGAGGCCGGTGATTTCCGCCCGCCCTGCGCCTTGCCGCACCAGCGAGACGCGCACAGGGGCGAAGCCGCGGGGCGCGTAGACGAACACATACGGCGCGCCGTCCCGCCAGACCAGGGCGGAAACCGGCACGACATGGGCGGACGCCGCCTGTTGTTGCGACAGTTCGACTTCGACCGCTTGTCCCGGGCGCATCTGCCGCTGCGGATCGTGCAGGCTGGCGCGCAGCAACACGCGCTGCGCTGCGTCGAGCTGCGGCAGCAGCGCAAGCACCGTACCCTGCGCGTTGCTGTGCTGCACGCGCACCCGCTGCCCCACGGCAATCGCGCGCGCCTGATCTGGGCTCAGGGAAATCTCCAGCGCCAGCTGCGTCGGGTCGACCAATTTCAGCAGCGCCGTGCCCGCATCGACGCGCAACCCGGCTTCAGCCCGGCTTTCGCTCACCACGCCCGTGATCGGCGCGATCAGCGTCAGCGTGCTGCCTGAAACGCCGCCCACCCCCAGCGCAGCGCGCAACGTCTGCGCCGCCGCCAGACTGGCGCGGGCGGACTGCGCTTCCGATTCGGTTGCGCGCAGCCGGGACTCGGCGATCAGACCTTCATCGAACAGCCTGCGGTCACGTGCGGCGCTCGCCGCTGCCAGTTCGGCGCGCAGGCGTGCCTGAGTCACGCCGTTCTGCGCTTCTGCCAGGCCAGGCATGGACAGCGACAGCAGCGGCGCGCCGCGCTTGACAGCATCGCCTGCCTGCACGTGTACCCGCGTGACGAGTGCAGGGCCGGAGGCGGCAATCACGCGCACACTCGACGGCGGTATCACGACACGGGCAAAGGCAGGCTGCGCAGGCGCATCGGCCGCGCTGCCGGGCGCCTCGACGCGGATACCGAGATTTTTGATTTGCGCCGCGGTCAGCGGCAGGATGTCGGCCGGCTGGGCAACCGGCAACACACACATACCCAGCCAGGGCAGGGCTCTGAAGACACGCTTCATCTGGCAACTCCGGAAAAATTGGACAGTGCGCGGGGCGCACGCTCGGAAGCTCAGACGGCAGGCGGGGCGAGACTCGGCGGACGGCAATGGGAAGGCGGGGCGGGCAGGCTCGTCGCCGCGCATGCGCGCTGGCGCGACGGCCCCGGGACGAACTGGGCGCGCTGCACGCAATCCGGCAGCGTGTCTGCCGCGGGCGGCGAGGGCATTCCGGGCTGCGCCCGCGACAGGACGCCCTGCGCCACGGTGAGCACGGCGCCTGGACTGGATTCGGCAAAGTCATGGCCAGCCGGGTTCGCCAGATGCAGATGCAGCAATGCGCCATGTTCAGGAAGCGGCTGCATGGTCGAGGCATGAGCGTGCATGAAGGGCGTCAGCGCCTGTAGCACGACGAACACCCCCAACATCAGCCATTGCCCGGCCTGTTTCAGCACATCTTGTCCTCTGCGTTGATTCCCGGCCGGCGCTGAGGGCCTGCCCACGGCCTGAACGATGCATGCGCCAGCTTAAGGCTGCCTTAAGCTGGCGTCATGAAACTGGCGGCAGGAGAACCCCATGACCGCCTCATCCGCCCCGCAGCAAACCCTTCCCCGCTTTGCGCGCCCTTATCCGCTTGCGTTCTGGTGGGGCGGCGCCTTCCTCATTCTGCACAGCGCGCTGCGTCTCACGCTCGCGCTCGCCACCTGGCACAACGCACAGCTCGACGCGGTCTCGCTGCTGGCGATACTCGGCCGCGGCCTGCTGTTCGACGCGGTCACGCTGGCTCTGCTGGCGCCTGTCCTGCTCGTGCTCGAAAGCCTGGTCGGCACCCGTCGCAAACCGGCCGGGCACCTACGCATCGCACTGCTTTACGGGCTGGCGGGAGTGCTGCTCTACGCCTTTGGTTTTGGCGTGCTCGCCGAATGGTTCTTCTGGGACGAATTCGGGGTGCGCTTCAATTTCATCGCCGTCGACTATCTGATTTACACGAACGAAGTGATCGGCAACATCCGCGAGAGCTTTCCGGTCGGCACCCTGCTCGGCTTGCTTGCGCTCGCGGTGGTGTTTGCGGTCTGGGCGAGCCGCAACTGGCTGGCTCGGGCTGCCACGCCAGGCGTGTCGCGCGGCGCGCGCATCGGCATCTGGATCATGAGTGTCTTGCTTGCCGCGGGCACCGCAACGTTCTGGTCGATCGACGCTCGCCGGGGGGCAAACGAATACCAGAAAGAATTGTCGGCAAACGGGCTCTACAGTTTCGGCTATGCCTTCACGCACAACGCCATCGACTACTTCGATTTCTACCCCACCCTGCCCGCCGCCGAATTTCCGCAAAGCAAGGAATTACCGCGAACCGTCAACGCCAGCGCGCCCCGCAATGTCGTCATCGTCACAATGGAAAGCCTTTCCTCAAGCTATACGGCGCATGGCGGCAACACACAGGGGCTGACCCCCAACATCGACCGCCTGGCCGACAACGGCCTGTTCCTCGCCAACCTGCGCGCGGCCGGCAACCGCACGGTGCGGGGCCTGGAAGCCCTGTCGCTGGCCATCCCGCCGCTGCCAGGGCATTCCATCATCTGGCGCGACCACAACCAGAACCTCGAAACCCTGGGCGCGGTGCTCGCCGATCACGGCTACACCAACCGCTTCGTGTACGGCGGCTATGCCAGCTTCGACAACATGGATATCTATTTTTCGCGCAATCACTATCAGCCTGCGGACCGCAACCAGTTCCCCGAGCGGCATCGCGGCTTCGCCAACATATGGGGCCTGGCCGACGAACACCTCTACGACTACGCGCTGGAGCTGATGGATCGCGACGCCGCCAGCGGCAAGCCTTTTCTCATGCATCTGATGACCACATCGAACCACACGCCGTTCACCTTCCCGGATGGCCGCATCGACCTGCCGCGAGGACGGTCGGGCGCAGTCAAATACTCGGACTGGGCGCTGGGACGGTTCATCGCTGCCGCGCGCAAAAAGCCCTGGTTCAAGGACACGCTCTTCGTCGTGGTGGCGGACCATTGCGCGTCGAGCAAGGGCAGGACCAGCCTGCCGCCGGAGAACTACCACATCCCCGCGATCCTGTATGCGCCGGCGCACATTGCCCCGCACACCGACACCCGGCTGGCGAGTCAGATCGATCTCGTGCCCAGCGTGCTCGATCTGCTGAACCTGCCCGAACGCAGCCGGTTCATGGGCCGCAGCGTATTGCGCGCCTACCCGGATGCGGGGCGCGCCTTAATCGCCACCTACCAGAAACTGGGGTATCTGACGCCCGAGCGATTGGTTGTGCTGAGTCCGGGACGCAAGATCGAGGACTGGCAGCTGGACACTGCGATGAATCCTGTGGCTCTGGTTCCGCAGGCGGGCGCCGAGGTGCGGCAGGCCATCGGTTTTTATCAGGAAGCGGCCAGACGCTTGCAGCAGGGCGCACTGCGCCACGTGCCGATGCAGGCCCGGGCTAGCCGGCCTTGAACGCGCATGAGCGGGCGCACCGATGCCCATGGGGCGGGTTCCGGCCCTGATACGGAAGCCTGTTATGCTTTGCGCCAACATTCCAGAGCCTCTCCGTTCCATGCGCCTGTTACTTGCAGAAGACGACCGCCTGCTGGGCGACGGCCTGCTGGCGGGTCTTGCGCAGGCGGGTTATGCGGTCGACTGGGTGCGCGACGGGGAAGCGGCGGTGGCCGCGCTCGGCGCAGAATCCTTCGCTGCGGTGATTCTCGATCTCGGCCTGCCCCGGCGGGACGGCCTTTCCGTGCTCCGCTGGATGCGAGAGCGGGAGGACGCCACGCCGGTCCTGATCCTGACCGCCCGCGACCAGCTGCAAGACCGGGTGCAAGGACTCGACCTGGGGGCCGACGACTACGTCCTCAAACCCTTCGATCTCGAGGAATTGACCGCTCGCCTGCGCGCACTGATGCGGCGCGCGCACGGCCG
>JAIWOL010000184.1 GCA_020216925.1 Thiobacillus sp.
CTTGCTGCGCAAGTTGTTCGGTTTCAGCAGGGCGGGGCATGTTCACTTTTTTCCATACGTTCACGTAACGTGAACATTAGGATTAAATGAACAAGGGGGTCAAGACATTTGTTCAATATATTTTCATGTTCACGTTACGCGAACATGAAAAACAAGTGAACACCGGGGCACCCTGAAGCCGGACTCATGGGGTGTCCGCCATCAATCAAGGCTTTGCCTGACAGACACAAGATGCTCATGGGCTTAACGGTGCTGCTCACCCACCCATGTTTGCCACACCTTCGGCAAATATGGATAAGCCCGATCTGAATCGCCCCCGATTCCCTGCGGGCGCCCGGGGCGTTCGCCGACCGGACCGAAACGCTATTTGAGTTTCTTGATGCCCATCATGCCGAGCACGTATTTCTCGTACAGCGGTTCGGTCGAGCCTTTTTTCATCTTGTTCATGAAGTACTTCTCGAACGCCACCTTGGCCAGGTGCACCCACTTGCCCTGTTTGAACCAGTTGACGTTGCGCGGCGGAATCTGCGGCAGCGCGACGAAGGCGGCGCCGGTGTCGCCGAAGTCGGCGAGGCAAATCGCGTTCCAGGTGGCTTTCTTTTCCGGTTCGCGGCCGTCGAGCAGCGCCCGGATGTTGTGTACGGCGGCGGTAACCATGGATTCGATCATGTAGCCGGTCTTGGGCGTGCCGGTGGGCACCGGGGTGGTTTCGACCGGCGGTATGGCAACGCATACGCCAACGGAGAATATGTTTCCGAACTTGGGATTGCGCTGGTAGGGGTCGATGACGACGAAGCCGCGCGGGTTGGTCAGGCCGTCGATACCGGATACCGCATCGATGCCCTTGAACGCCGGCAGCATCATCGAGTAGGCAAACGGCAGTTCGTGTTCCTTGACAACTTCGCCCCGGTCGTTGTGTTCGGACACGAACATCTTGCCGGCTTCTACCCGGTTGACCTTGGCATTGCAGATCCACTTGATGTGGCGCTCGCGCAGGGCGGATTCCATCAGGCCGCGCGAATCGCCCACGCCGCCCAGGCCCAGGTGTCCGATGTAGGGTTCGGCCGTGACGAAAGTCATCGGCACGCGGTCGCGGATTTTCCGTTTCCGGAGATCGGTATCCATGATCATTGCAAACTCATAGGCCGGGCCGTAACACGAGGCGCCCTGCACCGCGCCGACGATGACGGGGCCGGGATTTTCGACGAAATCCGCCCAGGCCTTGCCCGAATGCTCGGCGTGCTCGACGGTGCACACCGACTGGGTATGTCCTTCAGGGCCGAGGCCCGGCACCTCGTCGAAGGCGAGCTTGGGCCCGGTGGCGATGACGAGGTAATCGTAGTCGATGGCGCGACCGTCGAGCAGTTCGACCTGGTTTTGCTCGGGATGCACGCGCGCGACGCCGACGGGGATGAACTCGATGCCTTTTTTGTTGAGGTATTTAGCCGCGTCGATCGTAATGTCGTCGCGCTTGCGCCAGTTGACCCCCACCCAGGGGTTGGATGGCGTGAACTGGAAATACGGCTGGTTGGAAATGACGGTGACGCGGTCTTCCCTGCGCGCCGATTCGCGCATTTCGTAGGCCATGGTCATGCCGCCGACGCCGGCGCCAAGGATGAGAATGTGTGCCAAGGTGCAATCTCCTGTTGTTGGGATGGCTACGCCACAGCAACCCGCGTGCCACGTCTAAGCCTGATATTTTGCGAGCCTTCCCGCCGCACGCCCGGTTTGACATGTCATCAATGTCATGTCATTTTGCAAAAAATGTCATGACGGGATCATCCGTGGACCTGGACCTCAAAAGCCTCATCGACACCCATGACCAGCCCTTCGTGGTGATCGACCGCGACTACCGCATCATCGCCGCCAACCAGCGCTATTGCGACAGCCACGGCATTTCGCCGGACACGGTCATCGGCCGCCGCTGCCACGAAGTCTCGCACCACTCCGACCGTCCCTGCCATGAAAACGGCGAGGATTGCCCCCACCGGGCGCTGTTCGGGCGCGGCGAATCGGTCGAGGTGGTTCACACCCATTTCCACGCCGACGATCAGCCCGAGCGCACCCGCATCCGCGGCCACCGGTTGCGCGGCGCAAGCGGCGAAATCTTTCTTGGCGAACAGATGTTTCCCCTGGAAACCGAACCGGGCAGCCAGTGCAACACGCTGCAGATGGTGGGGCGTTCGTCCGCTTTTCTCGAATGCGTGGATCAACTCGCGCGCGTGGCCGAATCCGAAGCCTCGATCCTGCTGTACGGCGAATCCGGCGTCGGCAAGGAACTGGCGGCGCGCTTCATCCATGCGCGCTCCAACCGCGCCGGCGGCGCATTCATCGTCATCAATTGCGCGGCCGTGCCGGAAAGCCTGTTCGAAAGCGAGTTGTTCGGTCACGAGCGTGGCGCGTTCTCCGGCAGCGGCGGCCTGAAAAAGGGCCTGTTCGAGCTGGCCGACGGCGGCATGCTGTTTCTCGACGAAGTGGGCGAGATTCCCCTCGCCATGCAGGCCAAGCTCCTGCGCGTGCTGGAAACCGGCGAATTCCGGCGCGTCGGCGGTACGCAAACGCTCACCGCCGACGTGCGCGTAATCTCCGCCACCAACCGGCGGCTCCTCGACGAAGTCGATGCCGGCCGCTACCGTCTGGATCTGTATTACCGCCTGGCCGGCATCGACGTGGAACTGCCGCCTTTGCGCACACGCCTTGCCGACCTGCCGGAACTGGCCGATTTTCTGCTCAAGCGCCTCAGCGGCGGGCAGCGTGTCTACCGGCTTGCGCCGGATGCGCTGGCGGCGCTGCAGACCTACGATTTCCCCGGCAACGTGCGCGAACTGCGCAACCTGCTGCAACACGCCGCCATCCACTGCCGCGACGGCCTCATCCACGCCGCCGACCTGCGTCTGCCCGCGCACCCTCCCGCCGTCGCCCCGCGTGCCGTTGCAGGTTCGCTGCGCGACCTCGAACGCGCCCATCTGCAACAACTCCTGGACACGCACGGCGGCCATCGCGCCCGCGTCGCCGCCGCGCTCGGCATCACCGAACGCACGCTGTACCGCAAGCTCAAGCAATACGGGCTGGGCCGCTGAGCGACATGCCCTGCTCCGGCTGCGCACGATTGACAGCCCGCCTCCGCCCCGGCCAGAATGCGGCCATGGTTCGCTTCGACTCCCTGCCCGTGATCATTCGCCGCCTGCCGTCGCGCGTGTGGCCGCGCATGCGCGCGTCCGGGCCTGAGGAATGCTGATCCCGCTGTAAACAACGCATTTCCCCGAAAGGCCGCGCTCCCCGAAAAGGTTCGCGGCCTTTTTGTTTTGTCACCCACCCAGGAAAGCACCATGACCCTCATCCGCATCGAGCTGCCGCCGCGTTCCGCCTGCCTGCGCATCGTCTGGCGCGCCCTTGCCGCGCCCGCCGCCTTGCCCCCGCCCTCGACCTGAACCCGGGAGTTCCCGCCATGTCCGTCCCCGCCGCCTATCTCGGCGTCGTCCTCATCTGGGCCACCACGCCGCTGGCCATCAAATGGAGCGCGCAGGGCACCGATTTTTCGTTTGCCGTGGCCGCGCGCATGGCCATCGGGCTGGCCGTCGCCGCGCTCGTCCTCGTCGCCTGGCGTATCGACCTGCCGCTCAATCGCCGCGCCCGCGCCAGCTACGCCGCCGCCGGGCTCGGCATGTTCGGCGCGATGACACTCACCTACTGGGGCGCGCAATACATTCATTCTGGACTGATCTCGGTGCTGTTCGGCCTGTCGCCGCTGATCACCGGCCTGCTGGCGCTGTTGTGGCTGAAGCACGAATGCCTCACCCGGGCGAGGCTCGCCGGCATGCTGCTGGGCCTGGGCGGGCTCGCCGTCATTTTCGGCGACAGTCACGAAATGGGCGGGGCCCATGCGCTGGCCGGCGTGCTCGCCCTGCTCGCCGCCGTGGTGCTGTATTCCGGCAGCCTGGTTTGGGTCAAGCGCATAGGCGACGACAGCCCGCCGCTTGCCACCACCGTGGGCGCGCTCGCCGTCGCCCTGCCGCTGTTTGCCCTGGTGTGGTGGTGGAACGCCGACGCGCGCGTGCCTGCCAGCGTGCCGCTGCGCGCCGGCGTCGCCATCGTCTACCTCGGCGTGTTCGGCTCGGTGATCGGCTTTGCGCTGTATTACTACGTGATCAAGCACATGGAAACCGGCAAGGTCGCGCTCATCACCCTGATCACGCCGGTGCTCGCCCTGCTGCTGGGCAGCGCGGCGAACGGCGAACAGGTGGGCGTGCGCGTCTGGCTGGGCGCGCTGCTGATCGGCCTGGGCCTGAGCGTGCACCAGTGGCGGGCGTTATCGGGGGTGCTATCGGTGCGGCAACGGTAGCGGCGCGCACGGCGGCATGTAATCGCCATAGCCGGCATTCTCACCCTGCCGGCCGCCCCGGTGTTCCCGCCAGCTGCGCCAGCTGCGCCAGCGCCCGTTCCAGCCGGTCGTCCCATACCCGCGCGCACGACAGGCGGATGAAATTGCGGTATTTTGCGCTCGCCGAAAACAGCGGCCCCGGCGCGATGCTCACCCCTGATTTCAGCGCGCGGCGGGCAAGCTCGAAGCTGTCGACCTTGCCCGGCAGTTCCACCCACAGCACAAAGCCGCCCTGCGGTTGCGATACGCGCGTGCCCTCGGGGAAGTATTTCATGACGGCATCGCCCATGCGCGCAACGGCACTGGCGTATTTGCCGCGCACCTCGCGCAGGTAGCGTTCGTAGCGCCCGCTTTCCATAAGCTCGGCCACGGCCAGCTGCGGCGCGGTGGGGCTGGCGATGCTGCTCACGTATTTGAGGTATTCGATGCGTTCGCGGTGTTTGCCGCTGGCCACCCAGCCCACGCGCAGGCCGGGCGCCAGGGTCTTGGAAAACGAGCTGCAGTGGAGGATGTCGGCGCGCGGCGCCAGGGCCATGCAGGTGGTGGGCCGCCGCTGGTCGAACCCCAGGTCGCCGTAGACGTCGTCCTCGATGAGCGGGATGCCGTGCGTGCCCAGCAGGCTGACGAGGGCGCGCTTGCTGGCGTCGGGCATCAGGAAACCGAGCGGATTGCTGAAGTTGGGCACGACCACGCAGGCCTTCACCGGCCAGCGCTCCAGCGCAAAGCCCAGCGCGTCCAGCGCCATGCCTTCGCGCGGGTGCGAGGGAATCTCCAGCGCTTCGAGCCCCAGCGATTCCATCACGTGCAAGAGACCGTAGAAGGCGGGCGATTCCACCGCGACGACGTCGCCGGGCCGGGTGACGGCGCGCAGCGCCAGGCTCAGGGCTTCCTGGCAGCCGGTGGTGATGACGATGTCGTCGGCATGAACGCGGCCACCGGTCTCGCTCATGCGGCGCGCGATCTCGCGGCGCAGTTCGGGCGCGCCGGGCGGCATCATGTAGCCGGCCGAGCGCGTGCGCTGCAGGCGCGCCACCCGGGCGAGCGCGCGCGCCACGGCCTGGG
>JAIWOL010000146.1 GCA_020216925.1 Thiobacillus sp.
CACAGCTCCCCACAAAATCTTCTCGCACGCTGATTTTATGCGGGTCTACATGCTGTGCCGATACCTCCCCGGTGAAATATCCGGGCTAGCCCCGTTTGCGCTGGCCCTGTTGATGGGCTCGCCCGCAGTCCATGCGGCTGCCCCTGCTGAAATCGCGCCCGTGGAGGCTGCCGCGCCCGCCGATGCCGAAAAGGTGGTCTATCACGTCAACGACAGCGAGAACGCCATGATCGCGCTGCGCAATGTCCAGAACCACCTCAACGCCAGCAAGGATGCACGCATCGTGGTTGTCACCCACGGCAAGGGCATCGATTTTCTGCTCAACAACGCTCAGGACAAAAACGGCAATCCTTACGAGCCCGTGGTGCAAACACTCAAGGATAAGGGCGTGGATTTCCGCGTCTGCAACAACACGCTCGCCAGCCGCAAGCTCGACGCCAGCGCAGTCATACCCGAAGCGACGGTAGTGCCGTCCGGGGTCGCCGAGATCGGACGCCTGCAGGCGAAGGAAGGCTACGTCTACCTGAAGCCCTGAAGCGGCTTGCTGCCGGGCGACGGACGCCCGGCAGGGTCATCCCGCGCCTCAGGCCGGGCGGATGAAGTGCTCGCGGTAGTACTTCAGTTCTTCGATGGATTCATAGATGTCGGCAAGCGCTTCGTGTTTGCCGGATTTCTTGAAACCTTCGGCAAGGCCCGGCCGCCAACGCTTGGCCAGCTCCTTCAGCGTGCTCACATCCAGATTGCGGTAGTGGAAGAAGGCCTCCAGCGCGGGCATGTAGCGCGCCATGAAACGGCGATCCTGACAGATGGAATTGCCGCACATGGGCGAGGTGCGCTCGGGCACGTATTGCTTCACGAAGGCCAGCATCTGCGCCTCGGCGTCGGCTTCGGACAGGCGTGAAGCCTTGACCCGGTCGATAAGGCCGGATTTGCCGTGCGTGCCCTTGTTCCAGTTGTCCATCGCCTGCATCACTTCGTCTGGCTGATGCACCACCAGCACCGGGCCTTCGGCCACGATGCCGAGATCGGCGTCAGTGACGACAATCGCAAGTTCGATGATGCGGTCGGTCTCGGGCACGAGACCGGTCATTTCCATGTCTAGCCAGAGCAGATGGGTGGGGTTTGTCGCCATGCGGGGTTCCTTGTTCAATGAGCGGACATTCTCGCATAGCCCCAGACAGGTTCGGGGTGGCGAAACACGGTGCTTGACTCCATAATCGACGCAAATCACTCTGGAGTTCTGCCATGAAAATTCTGTCCCTGCTCGCCCTGGCCCTGCTCTCCGCCCCGCTGCACGCCGCCCCCTTCGACAAAGGCGACCCCAAAGCCGGCAAGGCCCTGCACGACAAGTCGTGCACCAGCTGCCACGTCAGCATGTTCGGCGGCGATGGCAGCAAGATGTACACCCGCGCCAACCGCAAGACCCAGACCGCACAACAGCTCGCCGCCCGCATTTCGGGCTGCAATGCCAACACAGGGGCGGGCTGGTTCCCGGAAGACGAGACACACGTGGGTGCCTACCTCAACCAGCAGTATTACAAGTTCAAGTAAGGAGGCCGCATGGTCCACACCATCGATGAACTCGTCCGCAAGAAATGCGCGCCCTGTGAAGGCGGGGTTGCCGCGATGACCGATGCGCAGATCACGCCCATGCTGAAGGGTTTGCCGGGCTGGCAGCGTGACGGCGACAGGATCTTCAGGAACTACGCGTTCAAGGATCACTATCAGGTGCAGGCTTTCACCAACGCCGTGATGTGGATATCGCACCGCGAGGATCACCACCCCAACCTCGTCGTCGGCTACAACACGGTAAAGGTCGAATACTGGACGCACGCCATTGGCGGCCTGTCCGAAAACGATTTCATCTGCGCGGCCAAGGTCGACCAGCTTGTCGAGCAGTGACGCGTGAATGAAGCGGCCGGAGAGCTCGAGTCCGGCCTGGTGATCGCCGCTTTCAGCCGACGTTTTATCGTCGAGACGGCGCACGGTCCCCTGCCCTGCCAGGTGCGCGGCCGGCATCTCCAGGTCGTCTGCGGCGATCGCGTCGAGTGGCGGCGAAACGGCGAAAGCGGCGTGATCGAGCGGGTCAGCCCGCGCGACACCCTGCTGTATCGGTCCGATGCGTTCAAGACCAAGGCCATCGCCGCCAATGTCACGCAGCTTGCCGTGGTGGTGGCGCCGCGCCCGAGCTTTTCACCGGAGCTGGTCCAGCGCTGCCTGCTGGCGGCAGAAGATCAGGGCATGGCCAGCCTGCTGCTGCTCAACAAGACCGACCTGCCCGAAACGCCTCTCGCCCGTGCACGGCTCGCCCCGCTCGCCCGGATTGGCTACCCGGTCGTGGAGTTGTCGGCGCTGACCGACGCCACACCGCTGCGCAAGCGGCTGAAGGGCCATACCACGCTGATGATCGGGCAATCCGGCATGGGTAAATCAACCCTCGTCAACGCCCTCTTCCCGGGTGCCCGGGCCGAAACCGCCGAATACTCCGAAGCGCTCGATAGCGGCCGCCACACCACTACGCACACCCGTCTGTACCGCCTGGATGACGGTTCGGCACTGATCGATTCGCCCGGCTTGCAGGAATTCGCATTGCAGCATCTTGATGCCGACGCCCTGGCGCATGCCTTCATCGAGTTTCGCCCCTACCTGGGACAATGCCGCTTCCGCGATTGCCGGCACGAAAGCGAGCCGGGCTGCCGGCTGGTCGAGGCAGTCGATTCGGGGGCCATCGATGCCGCCCGGCTCCACCTGTTCCGGCTACTGCGCCAGGCGCAGCAGCGCGCAACGCACAGGCTATAACACAGATACCCCCTCGTCAGGAGACTGTCATGAAACGAATCGCGTCTGTCGCTTTGGCGGTTTGTTGGCTGTCTGGCGCGTTGCCGGCGCACGCGGCCGGAACCTGGGTGCAAACGCCCTACCAGCCGCCCAAGGCCCTGTTCGAGTTTTATTTCGACACCCCCGGAAAGATCGGCAGCGCGCTCTACTGGATGCGCGCCCTGATGAATCCGCTGACCGAAGCACCCTACAGTTACGCGCCCGAGGATCTCTCGCTGGTCGTAGTCATACACGGCACCGAGATCGTCACCGTGGCAAAAAAGAACGAGGCGAAATACCAGGAAGCGGTCGATCGCATGCGCTACTACGCCGGCCTGGGCGTGAAATTCAAGGTGTGCGGCCAGGCCGCGGAAGATTACGGCTATGCGGTGAAGGACTTCCAGGACTTCATCGAGGTGGTGCCCAACGCCATCACCGAACTGGCGCACTGGCAACAGCAGGGGTATGCGCTCATCCTGCCGCAAATCATGGACAAGAAAATCAACATCGAATCGATCCGCTAGCAGTCTGTCATTTGCAGGTGGACATCACGGGGCCGGGCGGGGATTCACGATCACGCCGTCTGCCTCCGCCATCGCTGCGCTGCCGTGCATCATTCCGGCCAGTGCTTGATGTAACGCTTCAGCAGGCTGTTTTCGAAATTCGCTTCCTTGAGGCAGGCGCGCGCCACGTCGTGGAAGGAAATGATGCCAAGCAGCTTGTTGCCGTCGAGGATGGGCAGGTGGCCAATGTGCGATTTGGTCATCACGTCGCGCGCGTAGTCTACCGAGTCCTCGGCGTTGGCGACGACCGGTTCGGTGACCATGATGGTGCTGACCTGCGCATCCTTCAGGTCGCAGCCTTGTTTGACCATGCCTTGCACCACGTCGCGTTCGGTGAGCAGGCCAACCATTTCGTCGTTCCGCATCACTACCAGCGAGCCGACGCCCAGTTCGACCATCTTGCTGACCGCACTTTGCACGGAATCGCTGGGCGCGATGCTGTAAATGGTGTCGCTCTTCAGGGTGAGAATTTCGCGAATCTGCATGGCTGTCTCCGGATCGGCTGTCGTTACGCAAACATCATAAAGGGGACGTCAGGCTCTGACCAGACCGGCCTCGACCTTGCCGCGCACTTCCGCCCCCTGGAGAACCTCGACCAGCACGAGCGCGAAATCCATCGCCGTGCCCGGTCCGCGCGAGGTGATCACCGTGCCGTCGGCCACCACGGGTGCCGCACTGACGGTTACGCCGGGCGGATTCAGCGTGTCGAGAAACCCCGGGTAGCCAGTCGCCTGCCTTCCGGCGAGGATGCCGGCCTCCAGCAGCACGGTCGGGGCGGCGCAGATCGCCGCCGTGTATTTGCCGGCCGCAGCCATGCGCCGGATCAGATCGAGGATGCGCGGATCGTCCTTGAGGTGGGCGGCGCCGGGCATGCCGCCCGGCAACACCAGCATGTCGTAGCTGTCTTGCAGCGCAAGATCGAGCGTCACGTCCGGCACGATTTGCACCCCCCGGCTCGCCCTGACGATGCCGGGTTTCAACCCGGCAACGATCACCTCGATGCCGCCTCTTCTCAACAGGTCGATGATGGTAACGGCCTCGAGTTCCTCGCAGCCCTCGGCAAGTGGAACCAGCACTCTGGGCATGAGCGCCTCCTCAATCGCGGAAATTCTGGTACTGCAACGGAAAGTCGGTGATGCTCTTTCTCACCAGGGCAATGGTTTCCTGAAGCACATCGCGCTTGGCACCGGATACGCGCACGGTGTCCCCCTGGATGCTGGCCTGGACCTTGAGCTTGCTGTCCTTGATGCACTTGACAATCTTCTTGGCCAGTTCGGTTTCCACGCCGGTCTTCACCGCGATGCTGCGCTTGACCTTGTTGCCGGAGACCTTTTCCACGCTGCCGACGTCGAGGCATTTCACGTCGACGCCGCGCTTGGCGAGCTTCTGCGAGAGGATGTCCTGCACCTGATCGAGCTGGAATTCGGTGTCGGCAAACACCGTCAGCTCGTAGTCGGCCTGCTCGACGCGGGCATCCGAACCCTTGAAGTCGAAGCGCGTGGACACTTCCTTGTTGACCTGATCGACGGCATTCTTCACTTCCTGCTTGTCCACCTCGGACACGATGTCGAAACTCGGCATGATCAGCTTCCTTCTTCCAGAACGTGAACCTCGACCGGCGGGCCGGACTCGTCGTGAAACTCGCACGCAGCCAGCACGCCCAGTCTCGCCACCTCGTCCGCATCGCGCGCCGGATCGGCGTAAGCCGCAAACATCGCGCCAAGCGCATAGGGGCTGCCCGAACCATAGGCGTAGAACTTCGAGAACTCCTGCACGGTGCGATGCGCCGACACACCGAAAATGCCGCGCCGGTTGGCGATCAGCACATCCATGCGGCTGGATTCGAGTTCGTCTTCCTTGTCTTCCTCGGCTTGCAGGAAATAGTTTTCCTTCAGCGCACCGTGCAGCGCATTCCAGACACGAAAGATTTCCGCCGGCGTGGCAAACGCCGGCGGCGTTTGCTGCGCGGCAAAATAGTCCGTCAGGATGAGATGCGCCGTCGCGGTACCGGTGATGCCCAGCAGGCTGTCCCCCACCCGGATGATCTTGCGGTGGTTGACGATGTAATCGGCGGATTCCTTGCCGCCGCCCCACTTGGTCAGCGTGTCTGCGGCGATGGCGATACGGCCATTCTTCCTGACGACGGTGACGGTAGACATGATCCAGCCCGATCAACCGAAGTGGCAGACGTAATGATACGGTTCGCCCGTCACCTCGATGTCGAAGCTGGAGTTGGCGGGGATGCTGAACGACTCGCCCTCAGGGCAGGTTTTCCAGTCTTCGCCCTTGAGCCTGTAGCGGCAGGCGCCGGCGACGGTCTCCATGATCTCGGGCGCACCGGTGTTGAAGGTGAGCGTGGCGGGCAGGATGACGCCGACGGATTTCTTCGAGCCGTCGGGCAACTGGATGGTATGCGACACGCATTTGCCGTCGAAATAGACGTTGGCGCGGGCCTGAACCGAAACGTTGTTGAATTGGGACATGCTTATTTTCTCCGTGCGTCGAGTTTGGCGGCGATGCGCATGCGCAGCGCGTTGAGCTTGATGAATCCGCCCGCGTCCTTCTGGTCGTAGGCCCCGGCGTCGTCCTCGAAGGTGGCGATGGTCGAGTCGAACAGCGAATCGGTCTTGGAATCGCGGCCGACGATGATGACGTTGCCTTTGTAGAGCTTCAGCCGCACGGTACCGTTGACGTGTTGCTGGGTGTGGTCGATGAGCACCTGCAGCGCGCGGCGCTCGGGTGACCACCAGTAGCCGTTGTAAATCAGTGACGCGTAACGCGGCATCAGGTCGTCTTTGAGGTGCGCGACTTCGCGGTCGAGCGTGATCGACTCGATGGCGCGGTGGGCTTTGAGCAGGATCGTGCCGCCTGGGGTTTCGTAGCAGCCGCGCGATTTCATGCCGACGTAGCGGTTTTCGACGAGATCCAACCGACCGATGCCGTGCTTGCCGCCGATCTGGTTCAGCCTGGCCAACACCTCGTGCGCGGGCATGTCAACGCCGTCGATGGCGACGACGTCGCCGTTGGCGTAGGTGAGCGTGAGGTAGTCGGCCTGGTCGGGGGCGTTTTCGGGCGACACGGTCCAGCGCCACATGTCTTCCTCGGCCTCGGCATTGGGGTCTTCCAGATGCCGGCCTTCGTAGCTGATATGCAGCAGGTTGGCGTCCATCGAATACGGCGAGCCGCCCTGGCGGTGTTTCATGTCGATGGGAATGCCGTTTTTCTCGGCGTAGGCGAGCAGTTTTTCGCGCGAGAGCAGATCCCATTCGCGCCACGGGGCGATGACCTTGACGTCGGGCTTTAACGCATAAGCGCCGAGCTCGAAGCGCACCTGGTCGTTGCCCTTGCCGGTGGCGCCGTGGCAGATGGCGTCGGCGCCGGTTTCGTTGACGATGTCGATGAGGCGCTTGGCGATAAGCGGGCGCGCGATCGAAGTGCCGAGCAGGTATTCGCCTTCGTAGACGGTGTTGGCGCGAAACATGGGAAAGACGAAGTCGCGCACGAATTCGCAGCGCAAATCGTCGATGTAGATGTGCTCGGGTTTGATGCCGAGCTGCAGCGCCTTGGCGCGCGCGGGTTCGAGCTCTTCGCCCTGCCCCAGGTCGGCGGTGAAGGTGACGACTTCACAGCGATAGGTGTCTTGCAGCCATTTGAGGATGACCGAGGTGTCGAGGCCGCCGGAATAGGCGAGGACTGCTTTTTTGATGTCGCTCATGGTTGTCTTGGCTTAATGGGTGGAACCGGATTGATTCTTGTCGATGATTTCGACCATGCCGGGAAAGCCGCCGACCTTGAGAATGTCGAGATTGGCTTTCTGGCTGGCCTTTTCGATTTCGATGCCGACGACACGCCCGTCTTCGGACATGTTGAGGACAATGCCTTCGTGCGCTTCCCAGGCATGGGCCGGATTTTCGGGGGTGATTTCGATGTACAAGGAATCCATGTCCTTGAAGTAAGCAATGTTCATTTGTCTGGGGTCTGGGCGGGGAGCAGGATCAAGGTGTCAGTTTTCGACTTTGCCGAGTAGCAGGTATTCCATCAGGGCCTTCTGTACATGCAGGCGGTTTTCCGCTTCATCCCACACCACCGATTGCGGGCCGTCGATGACCTCTGCCGTCACTTCCTCGCCGCGGTGTGCCGGCAAGCAGTGCATGAATACGGCATCCGCCGCAGCCATCTTCATCATGTCGGCATCCACACACCAGTCGGCAAAGGCCTTCTTGCGTTCTTCGTTCTCGGCTTCGAAACCCATGCTCGTCCACACATCGGTCGTGACGAGGTCGGCGTCGCGGCACGCGTCCATCGGGTCGGCAAAACTTTCGAAATGGTCGGTGCCGTAAAGATTGGCGCGCTCGGGCTCGACTTCGTAACCGGGCGGCGTCGATACGTGCACGTTGAAATCGAGCACCTCGGCGGCTTGCAGCCAGGTGTTGCACATATTGTTCGAGTCGCCGACCCAGGCCACGGTTTTACCCTGGATCGGGCCGCGATGCTCGATGAAGGTGAAGATGTCGGCGAGGATCTGGCAGGGATGGTATTCGTTGGTGAGCCCGTTGATGACCGGCACGCGCGAGTGCGCGGCGAAGCGCTCGATGATGTCCTGCTCGAAGGTGCGGATCATCACGATGTCGACCATGCGCGAGATGACTTCGCCCGCGTCCTCGACCGGCTCGCCGCGGCCGAGCTGGGTGTCGCGGGTGTTGAGATAAATCGCGCTGCCACCCAACTGGTGCATCCCGGCTTCGAAACTCAAGCGCGTGCGGGTCGAGCTTTTCTCGAAGATCATCGCCAGTGTGCGGTCGACCAGCGGGTGATACGGCTGATAGCGCTTGAAGCGCGACTTGATCAGCCGCGCGCGCTCGAACAGGTAATTCAGCTCGTCGCGCGACAAGTCCTTGAATTGCAGAAAATGCTTAGTCATCAGGCCGCCTGACGCAGGTAATTCTTGACGATGTCAGCCACTGCCCCGACCAGCGCATCAACCTCGGCCGCGCCATAGATCAGCGGCGGCACCAGCCGGATCACCTTGTCTGCCGTGACATTGATCAGCACCCCGGCGTCGCGCGCCAGACCCACCAGTTCAGCACAGGGACGATCGAGTTCGACGCCGATCATCATGCCCTGGCCGCGAATCTCGACCACGCCGTGAACGCCGGCCAGCGCCTCGCGCAGACCGGCCCGGATCGCTTCGCCACGCACGCGGGCATTTTCAAGAATGTTTTCCGATTCGATGACTTCCAGCGTCGCCAGCGCTGCTGCGCAGGCAAGCGGATTGCCGCCGAAGGTCGAGCCGTGATTGCCCGGCTTGAACACCTCGGCCGCAGCGCCGCGCGCCAGGCAGGCGCCGATCGGCACCCCCGAGCCCAGTCCCTTGGCAAGCGCAATCACGTCGGGCAACACGTCAGTATGCTGGAAGCCGAACCAGGTACCGGTGCGGCCGATGCCGGTCTGCACCTCGTCGAGCATCAGCAGCCAGCCGTGGGCGTCGCAGATTTTGCGTAATTCAACCAGGTAATCCGGAGCCAAGATATTCACTCCGCCTTCACCCTGCACCACCTCGATGAGCACCGCCACCACGCTCTTGTTGTGTTCGGCCACCTGGCGCACAGCTTCGATGTCGTTGTAGGGCAAACGGGCAAAACCGGTGAGCAGCGGCTCGAAACCTGCCTGGATCTTGCGCGAACCGGTTGCCGTAAGGGTGGCCATGGTGCGGCCGTGAAAGGCCTTTTCCATCACGATGATGGTTGGCAGATCGACGCCCTTGCCGTGACCATACAGGCGCGCCAGCTTGATGGCGGCCTCGTTCGCCTCGCAGCCCGAATTGCAGAAGAACACCTTGTCCATGCCCGACAGCGCGCACAGGCGGTCGGCCAGTTCTTCCTGGCGCGGCACGCGGTACAAGTTGGAAGTGTGGATGACCGCCGCCGCCTGCTCGGCGATGGCTTTCACCAGACGCGGATGTCCGTGGCCCAGTCCATTCACCGCCACCCCGGCGACGGCATCAAGGTAGCGCTTGCCGGCCTCGTCCCACAGATAGGCGCCTTCGCCGCGCACAAAGGCGACCGGCTGGCGGGCATAGGTGTTCATCAGATGTGTTGTCATGGCAGTCCTCGTACAGCTGTTCCCGCTAGGCGGCTCTTGTCGTTCAAACAGCGTTGAAGCCAATATCGGCAGGCAAAGCAAAATAGAAAACGGCGGCCGTAGCCACCGTTTCATGTTGCAGCGCTTTGATTATAGGCTGAAAAGCGCCCGCTGAGGCCATCCGTCCGCCATGAAGAACAGCGCCGGCATG
The DNA here is from genome assembly GCA_020216925.1 of Thiobacillus sp. Lineage (GTDB taxonomy): Bacteria > Pseudomonadota > Gammaproteobacteria > Burkholderiales > Thiobacillaceae > Thiobacillus. The sequence goes on from JAIWOL010000146.1 coordinate 9,673, forward strand.
GACAACATCACGTCTTGCGCGATGCCGGAGGGCCACCCGGCACACCGGCTCTTCCGCGCGTCCGTGGCCGGCTCCACACCGGGGATACAGCCATGCGCGTGGCGCAGCATGCTTGCTGGGCCAGGCAACCTTGCCGCCAGCCGCGGCATGCCTGAACGCCGCCCGCTGCGCAAAAATACCGGATTCAGCGGGTTTTCACGATGCAACGCCGCTTGCCGGCGCGACCCGGCAAGCCTGCCCGTGTCGTCCAATAAGGGAAGACGCGCAAGCAGGCCCCATGCAGCCAGGCGGCCGCGTGCTAGAATCGGGCAAACTTTTCATTGCCACA
>JAIWOL010000023.1 GCA_020216925.1 Thiobacillus sp.
TGTCATGGACGACGCCCCTTTTATCATCCGCGGCCTGACCAACAAGGGCGGCCGGTTCCGTCCAAGCGACTGGGCCGACAGGCTGGCCGGGGCGTTCGCCGTAATCGATCCCAATAACCGCACCAATTATTCGCCCTTCGTGCAGCCCACCAAGCTCGATGGCATTCCCTGCGTGGTTGTAGACAGACGGCTGAAGTCCACCGACCCTAACGCCTGGCGCTTTCTGCAAAACTTTGCGCAGAGCAACGAACTGATTACCGAAAACGCCGACTGATCTTTTGGACGCACCATAAAAAACGCCGCTTGCGCGGCGTTTTTTATGGTGCGTGGCGCGCCGCTTCAGGCCATGGCCTTGACGGCTTGCGACAGCCGGCTTTTGTGACGGGCAGCCTTGTTCTTGTGCACGATTTTCTTGTCGGCAATGCTGTCGATGGTGCTCATCGACGACTGGAACACGGCCTGGGCCGCAGCCTTGTCGCCGGCTTCGATTGCCTTGCGCACCTTCTTGATTGCAGTGCGCAATTCCGAGCGCTGGCTCATGTTGTGGTCGCGTTGCGCGGTAGCTTGGCGGGCGCGTTTGCGGGCCTGGGCGGAATTCGCCATAGTTCTTGCTCCTGGCGTCCCGGCGTATTGCGGAACGCGAAAACGTGAATGAGGTTGAGGTCAAACCGACCGGAACGATCCGAATCCGGATACCCAGCTGGAAATGTCCAACTGGAACGGCCAAGATTCACCAAAGCACGAGATTGTAAGAGAAAACCCTGTTCGAGATCAAGCGCGCCGTGTCGATCCGCTCGTTTCTGTTGCGGTGTCCTCGGCCGACCCGCACAATGCGGCCAAATCGCCCCTGCCATGAACCTTCTCAAAGCCCTCGCTGCGGTCAGCAGCATGACCCTGCTCTCCCGCATCCTGGGATTTGCCCGCGACACCATCATCGCCCGCGTGTTTGGCGCAGGCGCGATGACCGACGCCTTTTTTGTCGCATTCAAGATACCCAACCTGCTGCGCCGGCTGTTTGCCGAGGGCGCGTTTTCGCAGGCCTTTGTGCCCATACTGGCCGAATACCGGAACCGTCGCGGCGAGGAAGCCACCCGCCGGCTGGCCGGCCAGGTTGCCAGCGCCTTGACCATTGTGCTGGTGATCGTGGCCGCGCTCGGCATTGCAGCGGCCCCCTGGATCGCCTACGTCAGTGCGCCGGGATTTGTCGCCGACGCCGACAAATTCGCCCTGACGGTGACGCTGCTGCGCATCACCTTCCCCTACATCGTCTTCATTTCACTGGTTGCGCTGGCAGCAGGCATCCTCAATACCTGGAGCCGCTTTTCCGTCCCGGCCTTCGCCCCCGTTCTGCTCAACGTGGCGATGATCGGAGCCGCCCTGTGGCTTGCGCCCCATTTCGACCCGCCGGTGCTGGCGCTGGCCTGGGGTGTCACGATAGGCGGCGCACTCCAGCTGGCCTGGATGCTGCCGCATCTTGCAAAAATACACATGCTGCCCCGTCCCACCCGGCGTTTCGACGACCCGGGGCTCGGCCGCATCCTCAAGCTCATGGCCCCTGCCACACTGGGGGTGTCGGTGGCACAGATCAGTCTGCTGATCAACACGATTTTCGCGTCCTTCCTCGCCACCGGCAGTGTCTCCTGGCTGTATTACGCCGACCGCCTGATGGAGTTTCCTGCCGGCATGCTGGGCGTGGCGCTGGGAACCATCCTGCTGCCCAGTCTTGCCCGCCACTACGCGGATGACTCGCCAGCCGAATACTCGAAACTGCTCGACTGGGGCCTGCGGCTGACACTGCTGCTGGCGCTGCCGGCCGCCGCCGCACTGGCCCTGCTGGCAGTGCCGCTCATTGCCACCCTCTTCCATTACGGCGCATTCACGGCAATTGACGTGGCCATGACCCGGCAGGCCCTCGTCGCCTACAGCGTGGGATTGCTGGGATTGATTCTGGTGAAGGTGCTGGCACCCGGTTTCTACGCCCGGCAGAACATCCGCACCCCGGTCAAGGTAGCCATCTTTACCCTGTTTGCCACGCAATTGATGAACCTGATTTTCATCGTGCCGCTTGGCCACGCCGGCCTCGCGCTTGCAATTGGGCTGGGCGCCTGCCTCAACGCCGGACTGTTGCTGCATTTGCTGAAAAAACACGCCATTTACCAACCGCAGCCGGGTTGGCCGGGTTATATCCTGCGTGTGCTGGTCGCGGTGGCGCTGATGTCGGGCGGCCTCTATGCGGGGATGGGCGAAGCGGCCTGGTGGCTCGCCGCGACATTCAGCGAGCGCCTGCTGCGTCTGGTACCGCTGGTGCTGGGTGGCGTCGCCCTGTACTTCATCGCCCTCGGGTTGATGGGATTTCGCCCGCGCCAGTTCACGCGTCGGGCCGCGGATTGAGCGCCGGATCAGCTAAAATCACTGCTTTTTCCGCGCCGCCCCGGCTTTATGCGCATTTCCCACGGTTTCGATCCGCTCGACCAGCCCCACGCTGTCACCATCGGCAATTTCGATGGCCTGCACATGGGGCACAAAGCCATGCTCGCCCGTCTGCAGGCTGCGGCGCGTGAACGCGCGCTGCCCAGTTGCGTGCTCAGTTTCGAACCGCATCCACGAGAATTTTTTACCCCTGCCCAGGCCCCTGCCCGGCTCTCCAGCCTGCGTGAAAAGATCGAATGTCTGCTACGGCTGGGCATCGAGCGGTTCCACGTGTTCCGCTTCGACCGCGTGTTTTCCGCCCTTACAGCCGAGCGTTTCGTCGAGCGCGTGCTCGGCCAGACCCTGCAGGCGAAGTACGTGCTGGTAGGCGACGACTTCCGCTTTGGCGCCAGGCGCACGGGCGATTTTGCCCTGCTGCGCGAAATGGGCGCCAGCCTGGGATTTGATGCCGAATCTTTGCCCACGGTGGAATGTGCAGGCGTGCGCGCCTCCTCCACCGCTGTCCGCGAAGCGCTGGCCAATGGCCACCTCGACTTGGCCGCCCGGCTCCTGGGCCGGCCGTACAGCATTTCCGGCCGCGTGGTGCACGGCGACAAGCTGGGCCGCGACATCGGCTTTCCCACGGCCAACATCCAGCTCAAGCACAACCGTCCGCCCTTGATGGGGATATTTGCCGTTACCGCATCGGGGCTCAGTGATTCGCCCTTGCCCGGCGTTGCCAGTCTGGGCCGCCGCCCGACGGTGAAAAACCCCGACGCCGCGCCCGTGCTCGAAGTCCACCTGTTCGATTTCAACGCCGACATCTATGGCCGCCGGGTACGCGTGGACTTTCTCCACAAACTGCGCGACGAAGAAAAGTACCCCGATTTAGACAGCCTGATTGCCCAGATCCATCGCGATTGCCACGCCGCCCGCGCCTATTTCGCTCAGCCCCGATAAACGAGTGCCATGTCTGACGCCAAACCCGACTACAAGAAAACCCTGAATCTGCCGGATTCGCCCTTCCCCATGCGCGGCGATCTCGCCAAACGCGAGCCGGGCTGGGTGGCAGCATGGCAGGAGAAAAAACGTTACGAGGCGATCCGCAAGGCGTCCGCCGGCCGGCCGAAATTCATTCTGCACGACGGTCCGCCCTACGCCAACGGCGACATCCACATCGGCCATGCGGTGAACAAGATCCTCAAGGACATCATCGTCAAATCCAAAACGCTTTCGGGGTTTGACGCGCCTTTTGTTCCGGGCTGGGACTGCCACGGCCTGCCGATCGAACTGCAAGTGGAAAAAACCCACGGCAAGGAGATTCCGCCCGCCAGATTCCGCGAACTGTGCCGCGAATACGCCGCCAGGCAGATCGATCGCCAGCGCGCCGACTTCATTCGCCTCGGCGTGCTGGGCGACTGGGCGAATCCCTACCGCACCATGGATTTCCAGTTCGAAGCCGACGCCCTGCGCATGCTCGGACGGATTCAGCAGGCGGGTTATCTGTATCAGGGCGCGAAGCCGGTGCACTGGTGCGTCGATTGCGGCTCGGCGCTTGCCGAAGCGGAGGTGGAATACGAAGACAAGATTTCGCCGGCCATCGACGTGGGCTTTCGCATTGCCGATCGCGCCGATTTCGCGCGCCGCTTCAATGTCGAACCCGGCGACGACGCGGCCTACGTGGTGATCTGGACGACAACGCCTTGGACACTGCCTGCGAACCAGGCCGTGGCGCTGCACCCCGAGTTCGCCTATGCCTTGGTGAAAACCGGCAAGGGGCTGGTCGTGCTCGCGGAACGTCTCGTCGAAGCTGCGCTGAAGCGCTACCAACTCGATGGCGTTGTCGTCGCCACCACCACCGGCGCGACGCTCGAAGGCGCGCTGCTCTGGCACCCATTCCAGGAGCGGCAGGTTCCGGTCATCACCGCCGACCACGTCACGACCGATGCCGGAACCGGCGCGGTTCACATCGCGCCCGGCCACGGTCTGGAAGACTACGTCGCCGGCCAGCGCTACGGCCTGAAAGTGGACAATCCGGTCGGCGACGACGGCAAATTTTATGCGTCCACCCCCTTGCTCGGCGGCATGAGCATCTGGCAGGCCAACCCGTTGGTGATCGACATCCTGCAAACCGGCGGCAATCTTTTTTGCCACGAAAAACTCAAGCACAGCTACCCGCACTGCTGGCGGCACAAAACGCCGGTCATCTTCCGCGCGACGCGGCAGTGGTTCATTGGCATGGATTCCAGCGGACAGGGGACGGCAGACAGCAGACAGAAAACCCTGCGCCAGCGGGCGATGGCGGCGGTTGATGCGACGCAGTTCTTCCCGTCGTGGGGGCGCGCGCGGCTCGATGCGATGATACGGAACCGGCCCGACTGGTGCGTCTCGCGCCAGCGCAACTGGGGCATTCCCATGCCCTTCTTCACCCACAAGGAAACCGGCGAGCTGCACCCCAGGTCGGCAGAAATCCTCGAAATCGTCGCAAAGAAAGTCGAAACCGCCGGCATCGAAGCCTGGTTCTCGCTCGACCCTGCCGAACTGCTGGGCGAAGACGCTTCAAGCTACAACAAGACCGGCCATACGCTCGACGTGTGGTTCGATTCGGGCGTTACCCACGCCTGCGTGCTGAAGGCGCGCGACGGACTTGCCCATCCGGCCGACCTGTATCTCGAAGGCTCCGACCAGCATCGCGGTTGGTTCCAGTCTTCCCTGCTCACCGGCTGCGCCACCGACGGCCATGCCCCCTACAAGGCGCTGCTCACCCACGGTTTCGTCGTGGACGGCAAGGGCTACAAGATGAGCAAGTCCAAAGGCAACGTGATCGCGCCCCAGAAAGTGATGGATCAATACGGCGCGGACATCCTGCGCCTGTGGGTGGCGACCACCGATTACTCGGGCGAACTCTCGATCTCCGACGACATCCTCAAGCGCGTGGTCGAGGCCTACCGCCGGATCCGCAACACGCTCAAGTTCCTGCTGGCCAACGTTTCCGATTTCGACCTTGCCCGGCACGCCCTGCCAGCCGGCGACTGGCTCGAAATCGACCGCTATGCCGTGGCGCTTGCAGCGCAAGTGCAGGACGAAATCCAGGCGCACTACGACACCTACGAATTCCACTTTATTGCCCAGAAACTCCAGTCCTTCTGTTCCGAGGACCTGGGAGGCTTCTACCTCGACATCCTCAAGGATCGTCTCTACACCAGCGGCGCCGACAGCCGCGCCCGGCGCTCGGCGCAGAACGCCTTGCACCACATCAGCCACGCCCTGGTGCGCTGGATGGCGCCGATCCTGTCGTTCACGGCAGAAGAAGCCTGGGGCGAACTCGGCGAGGGCGCGGAAGACAGCGTTTTCCTGCATACCTGGCATCCCCTGCCTGTTCGCGACGCCGCGCTGATCGCGCGCTGGAATGCCATTCGGGATATCCGCTCGCGGGTCTCCAAGGAACTCGAAACCTTGCGCGTGTCCGGCCAGATTGGTTCGTCACTCCAGGCTGCGGTCACACTGCACGCTTCACCGGACACCCACACGCTGCTCGCATCGCTTGGCGACGATCTGCGCTTTGTCTTCATCGTCTCCCATTGCACGCTGGTGGCCGCTGGCACCGACCGCATTGAAGTGGCCCCCGCCAGCGGCATCAAATGCGAGCGCTGCTGGCATGTGCGCGAAGACGTCGGTATCGACCCGGCACACCCCGGCCTGTGCGGCCGCTGCGTGTCCAATCTCCAGGGGTCGGGCGAGGTGCGTTCCCATGCCTAAGCCCACGGCGTACTCGATGCGATTCTGGCTGGGCATTGCACTGGCCGTGATCGTGGTCGACCACCTCACCAAATTCTGGGTGTCATCCAGTCTCGACTACCAGGAGTTCGTCCCGGTCCTGCCCTTCTTCTCGCTGGTGCTGGTACACAACACCGGCGCGGCGTTCAGTTTTCTGGCCGATGCCGGCGGCTGGCAGCGCTGGTTTTTCATCGGGGTCGGCGTCATCGCCACCGTGGTCATCGTGCGTCTGCTGAAACGCCATACGCAGGACGCGCGCCTGGCCCTGCCGCTTGCACTGGTGCTTGGCGGCGCGCTGGGCAACGTAATCGATCGCGCTGTGCTCGGCTACGTCGTCGACTTCCTCTATTTCCACTACAAGAGCTTTGCCTGGCCAGCGTTCAACATCGCCGATTCAGCCATCTTCATAGGCGCAGTCTGGCTGGTCTGGGACAGTCTCTTTGGCAAGCACGAAACCAGAACCGCACCATGAACGCCCCCCGTACAGCCGCTCCCGGCGACACGCTCGAATTACGCTACGCCCTGCGTCCACGCGGAGGAGACGACATCGTCTCCAACTTTTCCGACCCCGAGCCCGATACCCTGACGCTGGGCGACGGCACTCTCGCCCCCATGCTCGAGCAATGGCTGCTCGACCTGCCTCCCGGCGAACGCCATATCTTTCTGCTCGATCCCTGGCAGGCCTTTGGCGAATCCCAGGCCGATCTCGTGCAGACCATGCCGCGCACCGACCTGCCCGCCGACATGACATTCGAACCCGACCAGCTCGTCGAATTCGCCATGCCCAACGGCCAGACTCTGGCTGGCCGCATACTCGAAATTGGCGACGATTCGCTGCGCATCGACTTCAATCATCCACTGTCCGGTCTTTGTATCGAATTCGAAGTGGAAATCGTCCGCATCCTGTGAACGCAACGTCCATGCATCCCACCATCCTGCTTGCCACACCCCGCGGCTTCTGTGCCGGCGTCGACCGCGCCATCGCCATCGTCGAGCGCGCCCTGGAAAAATTTGGCGCGCCCATCTACGTGCGTCACGAAGTCGTGCACAACACCTACGTCGTCAACGACCTCAAGGCCAAGGGCGCGATCTTCGTCGACGAACTCGCCGACGTGCCCGCCGGCGCCACCGTCATCTTCAGCGCCCACGGCGTCTCGCAAGCCGTTCGCCTGGAGGCCGAAGCGCGTGGTCTAAACGTATTCGACGCCACCTGCCCGCTGGTTACCAAAGTCCACGTCGAAGTCAGCAAGATGCGCAAGCGCGGATTCGAGATTGTGATGATCGGCCACAAGGGCCACCCCGAAGTCGAGGGTACGCTGGGACAGTCCACCGACGGGATGTATCTGGTGGAAACGCCCGAAGACGTTGCCACCCTGCGCGTCAGCAGCCCCGACAAGCTCGCCTACGTCACGCAGACCACACTGTCGGTGGACGACGCCGCGCGTGTGGTTGACGCGCTGCGCGCGCGCTTCCCCAACATCGTCGGCCCGAAGAAGGACGACATCTGCTACGCCACGCAAAACCGGCAGGACGCGGTCAAGGCCCTGGCCAAACAGTGCGACGTGGTAATCGTGGTGGGTTCGCCAACCAGCTCGAACTCGAACCGGCTACGGGAGGTGGCCGAGAACCTGGGCGTGCCGGCTTACATGGTCGACAACGCGGCGGAAATCCAGCCCGAGTGGGTGAGAGGAAAAATCCGCGTTGGTGTCACCGCCGGTGCCTCGGCGCCAGAAATTCTCGTGCGCGCCGTAATCGAACGACTCGGCACGCTGGGGATAAGCCGCGTGGACAATCTCGACGGCACCCCCGAGAAAGTGGCCTTTGCGCTGCCGAAAGGTCTCACCGGGTAGCCTACCGTCCCCAGCATTCTGCTGCTGACGCCGTCGCCCCGCCGGCAACCCCTTGAGCGCCAGATTCATTTAGCGTGATGGTGCCGCATCGGTCTCCCGCCATCATGCCACCCGCGACGGGGACGGCTTGCAACGCGTAGGTTGTGGGCGTTGTAGCCAGATTGATGTTGTAAACGGCTGCCTGCGGTGGCGGCGGCGACTGTGCCAAGCCCACTGGCAAGGCAATCGCGCCCCCTCCAGCCGCAACTGTATAGTCGTTGGTCACGGTAAAGGTGCGCTCCATGAACTGAGCCGCCGCCATCAATTGGGAGCGCGCTTCTGCCCTCTGGCCTCTACGCACTTGCTCCTGATAGTTCGGGTAGGCAATCGCGGCCAGAATGCCCACTATGGCCACCACGATCATCAATTCGATCAGCGTGAATCCGTTTGTCCGGCGCATCGCGTTCTCCTATTGCGGCTCAATCGAGGTCAACACGTTCCGGCCCGATGTTGAAACGCCACCCTGGGTAAACAGAACCACTTGTCCACTCCTGATCGCACCAAGTTTCCTGCCAGGGCTATCGATCAATGCGTCAAGTTCGTAGTCGACATCGCTGATTCTGACCACTCTCCGGCTCGCGTCATAGCGCTGGAATATGCCGGCGATGCGATTTTGCGCCACGCCATCCTGCACCCGCTGCGAACCCGCAGCCAAGGGCGCATCTTTAACGGCTCTCACCCTGACGGGGGCATCCGCCAACGCCGCCTGGCTGGCCATCGCAAATACCATGAACACTATTATCTGGTTTTTCATTGAAAAATCTCCTTCCACATGATACGCCCGCGGCTGCCCGGCTGATCTTGCAAACCAAACCGCTCCAGTCCACCGGTGCCGTTTGCATACACCATGCCGCCGCCACCGCCGCCGCCGCTGCCGTAAACACCGCCAGCGGCAGAAGGCACATCAAGGATGGTGGGGGTGGGCGCGATGCCAACCGTGCTTTTCCGTCCTGCGACCGCGACACTCACCGTTGCGCCCCCCCCTGTTGTAACAGACTCAGTGGCAGTGATGCTGCCATCGCCATCCGCATCGAAGCTGCCGTAGGCAGACGCCCAACCCGTCAATGGATCCAGAGCCATCAGCCAGCCTTCTCCGCCAAAGGCGCAGGGGTCCGGACTGGGAATCATGCTCGAAAACAAGGCCAACCCACTCTTGATCAGGGTATTGAATGGCACCGTTTCACCCGTTGCCGGCAGATTCAAAAACCAGCCTTTCGCGGGCGGCGCTCCTGCGTAATCGACCGTATTGCTGGAAACCCTTCTGAAACTGGTTCCCGCGCCGCTCACCGTATCGATTACAGTCTGCGCCACCAGATCCGACAAGGTCACAGTGCCGCCGTTGTCCCATACCCCATACAGTGCTTGCGTGGTGAACGGCCCGGATGCATCGGCGGTTTCTATGAATTTGCCCGTGCCGAACAGCACCATGCGACCGCCATTGGGATGCGGAAATACCTGCGGCGCCGAGGTGATTGGTTGACCCGCCGGCGCGGTGAACAACGGACTGCCGGCATTGGCCACCGCCCATGACGCCGGGCTAGCCGAGGAGACGTCGAATTTCCACATATTGCCGTTAATGTCGCCAGCATAGATCAAATCAACCTTGCCGTCGCCATTGGTGTCGACAGGCAAAGGCGTCGCCAGCCCGTTGGGCGATGCCAGCGTTCCACTGCCAGTAGTGATCTTGATGTAGTCGGTGCCAAGTGTCCAAGTGCCGCCAAAGGTATTGGAGAGATACAGAATATAGAGCACCGCGTGGCCTGTGGTACTGGCATTGCCATCTGCCTCGGTGTTGTTGTAGCCGTTGCCAATCACCACGGCCCATTTGTTGTTGTTCATCTTGACGATCTGCGCCGACAGCTTATTGAGGCTATTCACCGTCGGCTGGTTGAAGGTGTAACCCAGATCTTGGTCGTCCCGGTCGG
>JAIWOL010000078.1 GCA_020216925.1 Thiobacillus sp.
TAAACTCCCACAGAACCAGCGAGGCCGCGTTGGATTCGGCGAAGCTTGCCGGGTCGGTTACGTTCAAGGCAAAGTAGCCCTGCCCACCCTGCCCCAGGCCGCTGACCAATACCGTTTTCCAGTCTGCGCCCGTGCTGGAGAAGTCCGCATCCCCTACCATGGGTGAACTGTTCACAAAATATTGATGGCTGCTGTTGTAGGTCTGGCTGGTCAGCTTGCTGAGTTTGCCGAACACGCGCGCCGGCACATAGCCCAGCACTTCATTGCCCGAGGTCGCGGTAGGCAGGTTGGTAACCGGATCGAAGCTGGCATCGAATCCATGCAGCATGCCGTCGTTGGCCCCCAGATAGATAACCGGCTTGCGCGTAAGATTGCTTGCGCGGAATGCAGCATAGCCAGGATGATCATCATCGGAATAGCCTGCTTGCGGTTGCCCGACATACCACGGGTTCGAATCGATGATGTCGCCTAGCTTGCTCACGGTGCGTGCGCGAAATTGGCCTACACCGGAACCTTCATTGGCAGACCAGCCGCGCAGGTATTCCAGTCTTTGCTGTCCAACCGACGCGGCATCGAGGGTCGGTCCACCTGAGGGTGGTGTGCGTAACGCATTCTGCTGAGCAGACGAGAGACTGCCCCACTGAAACGGCACCCCACCACCGTTGTAGGTAAGAATGATGCGGCTATCCGAACTTGCCGCCGTCTGCGCCATGAGTTTGATTGCGGCATCCCACTCGAACGTGCCAGATACCGCACCGGCCGCACTCAAGGTGTAAGAGAGCAATTGGCCCGTCCAGTTACTGCTGTCGAAACGCGCCTGGTACACCCGCGTCCCTGTCTGTATCGACGTAGTGTTCGCGGCAACTGACGAAGACGACGTTACGCGCGCCGCGACATCGTTCAGTGCATCGCGCAATGCAGTGGTCAGCTCGGCCGGATCCTGGGCCGACAGATAGCCGCCAAAGCCATTGATACCCGCGTGCCAAAGATCATCAACCGCGGTCGCCTGGTTGAATACCGGCGTGGGCCAGCGCGTCGCACCCGTGGTCAAGCCCGGCAGCGCGCCGGGATAAGGCAAGGTACCCTTGATGCCGAACCCCAAGGTGTAGGTGGTCATGTGCTGCCAACTGGCCGGGTCAGACACATCACCCGGCACGTTATTGGGCCACCCGGGGCCAGTTCGTAAATCAGTTGCCCAGTAAAACGTTGCGATGTCAGCCAGTGTATCCGATGCTGCGGTTGTGCCTTCGATGTACGGGAAAGGCCAGCTCGCACCTGGCGTCAGGCCGGTAATCGGCGCGGGCAGCGGCGGCACCGTCAAATCGCGGTTGCCTACGCCTGCAAAAGCGTCATTCCAGAACCCGTCGCTCGACAGGATAGTGTAGTTTTTCTGGCAGGAATGTAATACCGGATCTGCGGTGGCAGGCGACACGCCTGGCATGGTGCCCGTCCGGTAATATTCGCCCGCGTTTCTCAGCGCCGTGCGCAGCGGCGTGCTACCGGCTGGGACGATGCCATAAAAACGCTTGAACCAGTTTGTTTTGTGAACTGGATCAAAGGGCTTGGTGGGCAGAAAATTTGTGTTATTGAAATTGATCGTTTGAAAGCCCACGCGGTAGCTGTCGTTCAAACCGGCAAAAGCCCTTCCTGCGGCGCTTTTCATCGCCAGCATCCGGGTACGGTAGTAGCTGAACCAGTTGGCGTAGTTCTGCTGAACCGCCGCGCTGGCAGTGTTGACGTTCACCAGGGTAAACACTGCATTGCCCGGTGGCGTGCCAACTGCACTGTTGCACTCAGTGAAGAAAGTATTTCCGATTACGGCACCGCTAGATGTGTACTGAAAGTCGCGCGCGGGCTGGGTGCCCGTGTAGGCGAAATAGTGGCCGCCTGCGAAACCAGCGCGAATCGTCAACGTTGCGAGATTTAGGGTTCCCAGCGCTGGATTGAAACCATCGATAGGTGCCGCATTGTAATTCGAATTGGGATAAGGCACGCCTGCGGCATCAAGCGGTGGCGTGTAGGTGGTGGCCGGGTTGAAGTAAGCACCGTTGCAATGGTTGCTGTACAGTCCATAGCGGCCATCGGTCGGGCCTACCGTGGATTGGTACATCCAGTAATTATTGAAGTTATCGACAATCAGAGGACCGCCATTGCTGAACTGAAAACTGTTCGTCGTTCTGAAAAGAATTGCCACGTCAGGCAGCCATGTCCACGCCATCGACCCCGAGTTATCCAGCACAAAGCTCACATTGGGCGGCACCACGGTGCCGAGAAAAACCGGTACATTGGGTATGGACAGTGTGGCCGCATGTACCTGCATGGCAACCAATGAAACGGCCATTGCCCTGGCTGCATGACGCGCGAATTTCGAGCGTAAATGATTAAGTTTCATGGTGCGAACACCTCCTGGAGCTGTACAACCGTATTGGGATTGGCGCCTACGGCGCGGGCGGTGATGCGATAGAAATAACGTGTATTCGAATTGCCGGTGCGTGCGAATATCTCGATCAGATAACGCGGCTGAGCCGCTATGCCGGCGATCGGGGCGGCAAAGGTAAATGTGCCGTATATGACGCCCGGGGCTGCGTCCAGGGGAAAAGCCACCCAAGCAGGCTGGCCGCCAAAACCATACCCGGCAACAAAGGGGTTGTCATAGCATTGACCGTTGGTACAGGCTGAGGTGAAGGGTGTCATGCCAGCGGTTTGCCAGGGACGGTCCGTCGCCGGGCGGCAGCCTACCGTGCCAGGAACGCAGGGGGTTCCGTCCGCCTTTAATGACAAAATGTCGCGTTTGGCATCGCGCAGCGCCGCCTCGGCGGCCTGGAACGCCAGGCTGCGATCGCGTGTTCCGCCAGCCATGCGCTCCTGCAGCATGGCACTTTTCATCGCAATGACGCCCAGCAGGGTCAAGGCCACCAGAAAAATCAGGCCCAAGACCAGGGTGACGCCCAGCTGCCGGTGTCTGATATTCATCCCGATCATCCGAGTCGATTCCTCAAGCCAATGACTTTGATAAATGCACGCCGGATTCGCTGGTCGGGCGCGATGATGACATTACCATTGCAATCAACATACTGCTGGGCGTCGGGCGCCCTGCCGTCGGCAGTACGCACCAGCACGCATACCCTGACCGCCCGAGCCGCCGGTGCATTCGCGGCAGTCGGGGCGACATACTGGTCGACACTCATATCGTTGTTTGTATCGATCCCGAAGGTCACCTGAAAATCCTCGACATTGGCGGCCAAGGGCTGGGTGACATTTCCAACGCTCGATGTGCACCCCAAGCTGGTCCCTGCCAGCATCAGGGTTTGAGTCACCACTACAGGCGCCGCAGCGGTCCCCCCTGTGCCGCTGCCAAGACAATCAAATTCGCCCAGGCTGGCGCTGGCAAAACGAATGGTCAGCGTATCCGGAGTTCCGCCAGCGCCATCCATCCCATCAAGCGCCATGCCCGCACCGGGGATGCCGGCGAATGTGAGCAGGGTATTATCCGGCGCGACGTCGGCGCGCCCGGCCTCATGCACAATCCGGGAAATCACGTCCAGTACAAAACGGCCGGTTTCCTGCAAACGTGCTGACTCATCCTGGTCCTGAAAAGATTGCCTCCCGGCCAGATAAACATTCCCCACCACGGCAATCAGCAGCAAGCCTATCGCCATGGCGATCATCAACTCGACCAGCGAGAAACCCGTCTGCGCGTGTAGCTTGCGGACAGTCTTCATGTTTGCAGACGTTCTCATGGGTGCACCACCGTGGCGAAGTTCCTGACAACCGGCCCGCCCTCGCTTTGTTCGGTCCATCTCAGGGTCACGACATAGCCTGCCGCAAGCGTACCGGCGACTGTTCCGGTTCCGCCGGGCAGCGCCCGACTATTTTCAAGATTCCATGCACGATGGTCGGCAACGGCCTGATCGGCCGGTGTGCAGGCGGGCGCACAAACCGGAGCCGCCGGCGTCACCGCGCCCAAGGCATCGTAAGCGCCCGCCGCCGCCCCAGCCAGATTGGCGCGTATCCGTTCCGCAATGTCGTAGGCCTGCTGTGTGGCGATTGAGCGCTGCGCGGCGACTTGCGTGTTTTTGACGCTCATGACCTGCATTCCGGCGATTCCGAGCAGACCGATCGCCAGGATCACCAGCGTGACCAGCACCTCGATCAGGGACACCCCGTTTTGTCTGGATCTATCTAAGGACATGATGCCGTACCCATTCCCGTTGTTACACGCCCCTGATTGGCGACGACGACATTTCTTGATGCGGCCATCCCGCGGGCATCACAGGCCCTGAATGTTGCGTTGAAACCGACGCTGTAGCCCTGTGCGCCAAAGCGGATCACCGCTCGTCCCCCTCTTAATGTATTGCCTCCGCCCAGAGCCGGGGTAACGCGCAAAACCGGAAGTTCTGCGGGATCCACCGCATTGTTTGCATTGGCATCGTTAAACACAATCCAGCCCGTTTCCCATGTCAGCGCACCTGAACAGGACGCACCGTCCACACTGGCGCATAGGCTGACGGGACTGCCACGCTTGACTGCTTCCGATCGTGCGAAATTCAGATCGCCAACCAGCTCGCTAGTCTGCGAATTCAGCCTGGCGTTTTGTATGAATACCGCTAGATTCGGGGCCGCCACTGTCAATAAAATAACAAGCACCGCCAGGGTGATCATCAATTCAATCAAAG
Organism: Thiobacillus sp.; assembly: GCA_020216925.1. Classification (GTDB taxonomy): domain Bacteria; phylum Pseudomonadota; class Gammaproteobacteria; order Burkholderiales; family Thiobacillaceae; genus Thiobacillus. The sequence continues at coordinate 4,677 of JAIWOL010000078.1, forward strand.
AGAATCCGTTTCCTCTGTATTGCATGGCTGTTTTAATCCTCGCTATTTACGGTAACGCAGGATAATCAGCGGCACCAGTCCACAATGACCAATGGCCCGTTTGTTAGAACAAGCGGCATTTCCGGGGTTGCAGTTGGCCAAATTCATACTTGTTATCGGCGCAGGCGTTGCAGGATTGAGTGTTGCCTACGAAATGCTACGTCGCGGCCGGGAGGTGATGGTGATCGATCGCGGCCCTGCCGGCGCTGAATCGACCTGGGCGGGTGGCGGCATCCTCGCTCCGCTGCTTCCTTGGGATTATCCCGATACTGTGACTTCTTTGGCGTTTTCTGCCATGCAGGCATGGGCCGAATGGGTAGATAAAATCGAAGTCCATTCCGGATTGCAATCTGAATACTGGAAATGCGGAATGGTCGCACTGTCCGTCACAAACCCCGGCACGGCACTCTCATGGTGCGAAGCAAAGGGGGTGCCTGCCAGCCTCAGTCCGTCTTCTGACGCAGCCATCTGGCTGCCAGATATCGCCCAAGTCAGAAACCCTCGACTGGTGAAAGCCTTGCGTACCGCGTTCCTGGCCGCAGGCGGATACCTGTACGAATCACATGGCGATTTCTCACTTTTCTCACACGCACGGCGAGTGGAGTCTGTGCAGATCAAGAATGAAGCTCATGCCGTCGAACAACTTGTGCTGGCTACAGGCGCATGGGCCGGCCAGCCGCTTCTTGGCGTGAACGCCATCCCGAACATTCGTCCGATTCGCGGACAGATGCTTTTGTATGCCCTGGCTCCCGGCACCTTGAATAGCATTCTTTATCGTCAGGGGCTGTACATCATTCCCAGGCAGGATGGCCATGTATTAGTCGGCAGCACATTGGAGGATGCCGGATTCGACAAAACCACGGATGCAGAAACAGCACGGTATCTGCATCGTTCTGCAGCGGAAATGCTGCCGGCCCTGACAAACAGCACGCCCCTCCGGCACTGGGCCGGTTTGCGGCCGGGATCGCCCGACAATATTCCAGTCATTGACAGACATCCCGATTTTGACAACGTATTCGTCAACGTTGGACATTATCGCTATGGCCTCACCATGGCTCCCGCTTCCGCTGAACTCCTCGCAGACCTGATTGAAGACAAAACACCCGCGCTTGACCCTACCCCATACAGTTGGGCAGCGGCACAACAGCGGCAGTGGACGGATCGACTCTGAGCCTGCCGAAACTGTCGGGATGCTTTACACTTGGGCCACGTTTTTGCGCGTGTGCCCATGCGTGCCACCCTCCTTGTATTCTTGACGCATGACCCTGCCGACTGATCCTGCACGTACGACTCCGTTGGCTGTCTGGATCGTCGGCGACGGCAAGCCGGGGCATCTCAATCAATCGCGCGGGTTGGCCGAGGCGCTGGCGCGCATCGTTCCGGCTGCAATTCATGAACTGGCCGCGCTGCCGGCTTGGCAGGCGGGCCTCGCTTGGCTGTTCGGGCGCACGCCCGCGCCCGCCCTGCCCAAACCCGACCTGATCGTCGGCGCGGGGCACGCCACTCACCTCACGCTGCTGGCCGCCGGCCGCGCCACTGGAGCGCCCACCGTGGTGCTGATGAAACCCAGCCTGCCACGCGGCTGGTTTGATTTTGTCGTCGTGCCCGCGCACGATCAGGTCAAGGCGAATGCACGCACGTTTGTCAGCCAGGGGGCGCTCAACCGCATCGCGCCGGTGTTGAATCCCGACCCCGTCTGCTCACAGCGCGGCCTGATTCTGGTTGGGGGCGAATCCAGACATTTCGAATGGAACAGCGACGCGGTCGCCACGCAGATCCGCAGCGTCGTGACACGCCTCCCCGAGCTGCGCTGGACACTCACCACTTCGCGCCGCACGCCTGACGATTTCGTCTCCCGCCTGCCGCGCTTCGCCGCATTAGAGGTCGTGCCTCACACGGCAACTTCACCCGACTGGCTGCCTGCCCGGCTGGCCGAAAGCGGTACGGTCTGGGTTACGCCGGACAGCGTATCCATGGTGACCGAGGCTCTCACCGCCGGGGCGGCTGTCGGTGTGTTCGACCTTCCGGTCAATCCGAAAAGCCGCGTCGGCTGGGCGCTTGCCGACCTGGCCGATGCGCGCCGCATCACCCGTTTCATCCAGTGGTGCGCGCACGGCACGCTTTATCCCAATACTCAACCGCTTGCCGAGGCCGACCGTTGCGCGGCCTGGTTACTCGCATGTCTGAAAAAAAACTGACTGTCCTGCAACTGCTGCCGGCGCTGGAATCCGGCGGCGTCGAGCGCGGCACGCTGGAAATCGCGCACGCACTGGTCGAGCGCGGCCACCGCGCGCTGGTGATGTCGGCTGGCGGGCGGCTGGCGACGCCTCTGACCGAGTCGGGCGCCGAACATTTCGCCTGGCCTATCGGCAAAAAATCGCTGAAGTCGCTGCTGCTGGTGCGCAAACTACGACGCTTCCTCAGCGACCAGAAAGTCGACATCGTGCACGCGCGTTCGCGTGTACCCGCCTGGATCGCATATCTGGCCTGGCGCGGCATGAACCCGGCGACGCGGCCGCGCTTCGTTACCACCGTGCATGGCCTGTATGACGTCAACCGCTACAGCGGCATCATGACGCGCGGCGAGGCCGTGATCGCAGTGTCAGAAACCGCGCGCGACTACATTCTGTCCAACTATCCCGACACCCTGCCGTGGCGCGTCAGCGTCATTCACCGCGGCGTGGACGGGCTGCATTACCCGCACGGCTGGAAACCAGATGACGCCTGGCGGACTGATTTTTTCGCACAGTTTCCGGTCGCGCGGGGAAAAACCATCCTCACCCTGCCCGGCCGCATTACCCGTCTCAAGGGGCACGAGGACTTCATCGAACTGACCGGACGGCTCAAGCGGCGCGGTCTGTGCGTGCACGGACTGATCGTCGGCGGCGCCACGCAATCCAAGCAGCGCTATCTGCAAAAGCTGCGCTACCGGGTTCGCAGCATGGGGCTCGAAGCCGACATCAGTTTTACCGGCCAGCGCGACGATCTCAAATCGATTCTGGCCGTATCCAGCCTGGTGCTGTCGCTTTCAAGCCAGCCCGAATCGTTTGGCCGCACCACGCTGGAGGCCCTGCGGCTGGGTGTTCCCACAGCCGGCTATGCGCACGGCGGCGTGGGCGAAATCCTGCGGAAGATTTATCCGGCCGGGGCCCTGCCGCAGCATGATCTCGGTGAAACCTGCCGGCGCATTGCGCGGTTGCTGGAACAGCCTCCCGCCGTCCCCGACGGCGACTTCTTCCCGCTTCGCGCCATGCTGGACCAGACTCTCGAACTCTACGCCCGCATGGCGCGCACCCCGCGCGGCTAACCCCACCACACCTGTGGCAGATGCCGCAGACGGCCTCGCAGCTTGCCCGTCATATCCCTGACTGCCACCCATGGGCTGCTGAGGCGCAGCGCACGCCGGGACAGCAGGACCGCGCCGGGAACGGATCGGGCATCCGGCTGATGCAGGCGCATGACTTCACGCGCGATGACGGCAAAGAAGTTGTATTCGAACATCACCCGGCGGCGGGCCTCGTGCAGGGCCGGCAATCGCTTTTCGTATTCCCCGCTGGCGATGGCCGAGCGGATGATGGCTGCGGCCGCGTCCGGATCGCGGATATCGATGCGGATGAAACTATCGGGCGGAAAATACGCCTCGGCATCAGGGCAGCCGTAATAAAACGGCAGGCACAGGCCGAGGAAGGCGTCAGCCAGTTTCTCTGTCCAGTGATGCGCGCCCAGGTAGTTTTCCACCGCCACGTGGAATCGGTAGTCACGCAGACAGTCGGCCTTGTCGTCGAGCGGCCGGGCCGTTTTCCGGCCGAACAGGTCGAGTTCCGGCATGCGTGCGGCCAGTTCCTGCATGAAATGCGCGCGCCGGTAATGCAGGGTGTGTCTCATGGCCTTGGGTGAATACACCATGGAAACGTCGCGTGACTTGGCCTCGTGTCTCGCGGCCCAGATGGCGTCGAAAGATTCGATCTGTTGGCTGCCTACGCCGTAGAACCAATGCAGCGCCGGTTGCGAATATATCCGCTGCGCATGCGGCAGGGCCCAGGCCGGCTGGCTTGTGAGCACGGCGCCAAACTGGCGCGTGAAATCATTACCGTAAATTTTGACCGAGGCGGGTTCGGTCGTCACAAGCAGGGTGTGTCGGGGCGCGCAGGCCAGATTCTCGGTGCTGCATTTACGCGGCTCACCCGGCCGGGTCGGCAGGTCGTCATAGACAACCAGCCAGTCGTAATCGCGCGCATCCCGGTCGAAGATGAAGCGACAATCGCCCCACTCCGGCTCCCCGCCCGGCAATTGATGCAGCCAGCTTGCCGTTGGCAGGTTGGCAACGATCTTGACGCGTATCTGCGGTTTTTTCATTCGAACACCTGCACCGGCGCCTCACCCCAGCGCGCCGGGGGCTCGCCCGACAGCAACCTGGCCGCCAGCCATGCCGGCTCGATGGCCTGCATGCAGGCATGATGCGCAGGGTTGGCGCAGATTGGCGAATAGCAATTGATGCAGTCGAGCCGGGCCTGAAGCGCAACGACCCGCGGGCCGATGGGTTTGACGCGACGCGGGTCGGTTGGTCCGCACAGCACCACCACCGGTTGGCCCGAAGCCGCCGCAAAGTGCGCCGCCCCGGTGTCGTTGCCGATCACTGCGCATGCACCGGCACACAGCAGTGGAATATCGAGCAGTTGCAGCTTGCCGTTGAGATCGATCACGTAGTCCCTGTCGCCCGCGATCTCACGACACAGCGCCACTTCATCCGGGCCGCCGATGAGCGCCAGCCGCCACCCGGCAGAATCGTGTAGCCGCTGCGCCAGTTCCCGGTACCGGGCTGCGCCCCAACGCTTGAGCGGATGTGCCGCCGCCGCCCCCGGAATCAGCACGGCGTACCGCCCCGCCTGCAGACCGTGCGCCTGCATCAGGGCCGATGTTGCTTCGCGGCGGCCGGGCGCAGGATGAAACACGGGCACATCGGTCTGTGCCGGAATCCCCAGCGATTCGAGCACCGAGCGCATGGTGGCCAGCGCGTGCGCACCGGAACGCCGGATGGCAGGCTGCCGGTTGTAGGGAAACCCGCCGCGATTGCCGGCGCGGATGCGCGGCGCGCGGCCTGTGGCAACCCACAGCGCCAGCAACAAACGGGTGTGGTCGGATCGCTGCAGGTCGATCACCATGTCATAGCGACCAGCCCGGGCGCGGCGCAGCCAGGCCAGGCTCTGCGACAGACGCTGGCCGCGCGCGCGCACGTCCAGCGCCCATACTTCGGCAAAACGCGGATCGTGTTCGAACAGGCCGGCAAGACTGGGCAGGGTATTGAGGTGAATCGTGGCCCCTGGATGCGCACGGGCAATATCCTCGAACACGGCCGTGGCCATGGCCATGTCACCCAGCGCGCTCCATTTGATGACGAGAATGCGCGCCACACGCGGTTCCGTCGCGGGGGCCATCAATGCGCGCCCGGGGTGTATTCGTGGACGTGCTGGCGCAGCCAGGTCTTGACGGCGGCTTCATCCCGGCGCGGCCCGTACAGCCATTCCAGCCAGGCCGCAAGCGCTTGCGGGTCGGCGCGCCGGGCCTGGGCGATGCGCAATTTGGCATGCGGCGTAGGCAGGGAGGATTCATCATCCGCGAGCAGTTCCTCGTAGAGCTTTTCGCCTGGCCGCAGGCCGGAATATTCGATGCGGATGCGATTCTCGTCCGCGCCCGACAGGCGGATCATAAGACGGGCCAGCTCGGCAATTTTCACCGGTTCGCCCATGTCGAGCACGAAGATTTCGCTGCCGTCGCCCATGAGGCCCGCCTGCAGCACCAGCTGCGCGGCTTCTGGGATGGACATGAAGTAGCGCGTGATCTCCGGGTGTGTCACCGTCACCGGGCCGCCCGCCTCGATCTGCTTCTGGAACTTGGGGATCACGCTGCCCGACGAGCCCAGCACATTGCCGAAACGCACCGACACAAAACGCGTGCTTTCCGGTTTTTGCATGGCCTGGCACACCATTTCGGCAAGCCGCTTGGTCGCGCCCATGACATTGGTCGGATTGACCGCCTTGTCGGTCGAGATCATCACGAACTTGCCGACGCCGTGCGCCTGCGCCGCCGCCGCAAGCACGTGCGTGCCGAGCACATTGTTCTGCACGGCCTCCCAGGCATTGGCGTTCTCCATCAGCGGCACATGCTTGTACGCCGCGGCGTGGAATACCACTGCGGGACGCTGCTCGGCCATGACCTGGTTCACGCAACCGGCGTTCTTGACGTCACCGATCACCGGCACGATCGCCAATCCGGGAAAGCGCTGCGGCAACTCCTGCTCCATCGTGTACAAGGCAAATTCAGACTGCTCGAACAACACCAGCTTCGCAGGTTCGAATCGCGCGATCTGGCGGCACAGCTCGGAACCAATCGAGCCGCCGGCGCCGGTGACCATCACCACCTGGGCGGTGAGCAGCCGGTGCAGGCCGCTGTCGTCGAGCTCGACCGGATCGCGCCCCAGAAGATCGTCGAGCTCGATCCGGCGCAGGCTGGAGACCGACACCCGTCCCGCGACCAGATCCTCGAGCGAGGGGATCGTCAGCACGTTGAGTCCCGCATCGGCACAGATCTGCGTGATGCGCTTGCGCACCTCGTGCGCCGCGGAAGGCAACGCCAGCACGACATCATCGACGTTCATCTTTTTCGCCCAGGCCGCCACGTCTGCAATCGGCCCAAGCACCGAAATCCCCTGCACCAGCCGCCCCTGCTTGTCGCGGCTGTCGTCGAGCAGGCCGACGACATGAAAACCAGAGGGATTGCGCGCCAGTTCGCGCAGCAGGAAATCCGCCGCCGAGCCGGCGCCCGCCACCAGCACCGGGCGGCTTGAAGGATGCAGCACACTGGCCAGGCGATGCTCCTTCCATGCGCGATAGGCCAGCCGGCTGCCGCCCATCAGCATGACGAGCAGCATCGGATCGAGTATCAGCACCGAGCGGGGAACCACGGAGGGCACCCGAAAGAGAACCAACACCACCGGGATCAACACCGCCGCGAGGCCGACGGCAAGCACGATGCGCTTGAGGTCCGGCAGGCTGGCAAAGCGCCAGATCCCGCGGTACAGGCCAAAGCGCCAGAACACCACGGCCTGCAGCGGCACCACCCAGGCCAGGGTGGAGAAAGCCGCCACCTGAAAGTCGTCCGGCAGCGCGAGATTGAAGCGCAGCCAGTACGCGCCCAGCCAGGCGAGCACGGCGGCCACGATGTCGTGCAGGATGATGACGAGCGTGCGCGGATTAAGATTCATCGCGGGTTTGACGCCAGCGCCGGTCGACGGCGAGGAAGATCGATGCATACAGAACGGCCGACAGTATAAGCAAGCCGGGCGCATGCTGCGGCCACGCACGCAGCATGAACGCGAGGCCGCTCATCGCGAGCATCAAGGCAAAGGCCGCCGCCGCCAACTGCCGGTGGCTGGCGCCGAGCAGCACCACGCGCTGGTAATAATGCGAACGGTGGGCCTGCCACACCTTCTCGCCGCGCAGCGCGCGCCGCGCCAGCGTGACACTGGCATCGACAATGAAAGGCGAGAACACCAGCAACGGAAACGCCCACGGCCACACACTCTGACGCGCCCCGACGATGCCGAGCGTGGCGGCAAGAAAGCCCAGCGGAATCGACCCCGCATCGCCCATGAACAGGCGCGCGGACGGAAAATTGAAACGCAGGAAGGCCAGCGCCGCCGCCGCGATCGTCGCGCAGAACGTCGCCAGATCTGGCGCGCCGCCCAGCCACGCCGCAAGCGCCAGCGCGCCAAAGCCGATCACAGCCATGCCGCCGGCCAGACCATTGGCGCCATCCATGAAGTTGTAGAGATTGGTCATCCACACCACGGCCAGCGTGCCGGCCAGCAAGGCCCAGCCGGTGAGTCCCAGCGCGAACAGACAGCCCGCCGCCGCGACGAAATGGGCGAGGAAGCGCACCCGCACCGGCAGCCCGCGCACATCGTCAAGCAAAGACAAGCCGGCCAGCGCGAGCGCGCCCAGCATCAGCGGCAACAAGGTCGCGCCGGCCAGCCACACGCTCGCCGCGGCGACGCCGGCCATGATGCCGAGTCCGCCGATGCGCGGCGTGGGCGTGGCGTGCAGCGAACGGGCGTTGGGATGGTCCATCGGCAAGGCGTGGCGGCGGCGCAGCAGCGCGCCGAGCACGAACCAGCACACAACAAAAGCAACGGCAACGGCGATCCAGTCGGGGGCCATACGCTACCGCGCCTCGTTCCGGCGCGCGCCGGACAACACACTCGAATCCCCAACCAGCCGGGGCCATTTACCCGCGCGATCCCGCATTGAATTTCCGGAGTGAATGAAAGGGTTCAAATGAGCTGCACCAATTCCGTGTAGGGAAGCAATGCTGCATCGGCGGTAATCAGCCGTGCAGGCAGAAGCCGTGCCTGGGCGATCAGAAGCCGATCAATAGGATCACGGTGGCGCAAGGGCAGCCGGGCGACCATCGCGGCATGCGCCGCGCGGACAGGCAGTTCGACAAAGCCGGTATCCCCGGCAGCCTGCGCGATGGCTTCTGGCGAATAGGGAAAATCGATTTTTCCGAGCGTCGCCTTGAGCGCAACCTCCCAAATGCTCGCGGCGCTGAAATAAACCGTGGTTTCAGGCGATTCAAGCTGGGCGACGATTGCCTGCGGCAGGCGTTCCGGCGCAGCGAGCGACCATAGCAGCACATGCGTGTCGAGCAGAACGACCATCAGCGCCCTTCGAACTGGGACAGCTCTTCATCCGTCAGCGGCGTGTCGAAATCATCCGGAACGTTGAACTTGCCCTTGAGGAGCCCGAGCCGGCGCTTTTTCGGCATGGCTTCCAGCGGAACCAGCCGGGCGATCGCCTTGCCCGCCTTGGCGATGACAACCTCCTCGCCGCCCGCCACTTGTTCCAGCAGGCGAGAAAGGTGAGTCTTGGCTTCATGGATATTGACGGTTTGCATGGCCACCCCGCATTTGACTAAGTCTAGTCTAGCATAGCGTCATGGCGCCATGCCCCGAGCGTCGCCGCCAGCCCGTCTTGCATCGAATACGGCGGCGTCCAGCCCAGACGCGACCGGATCAGCGAACTGTCCAGCCACAGCGAGCCGGTCAACCGCCGCACGGCGGCACGCCTGCCCAGCAGCGCACCGGCCAATTCAAGCACGCCCACCGGCACCGCCGGCACGCGCGCCGGCCGGCCCAAAGCGCGCGCCACCGCGCGGATCAGGTCGGGCGTGGAAACCGGCTCGCCATCGTCCAGCAAAAAGGTCTGCCCCGCGGCCGCCGGATGTTCGACGCACAGCCGGATCGCATCGACGAAATTGCCCAGATACAGCAGGCTGCGCCGGTTGCGAACCGCCCCCAGCGGCAGCGGCCAGCCTCTTTCAACCACATGAATCAACCGCTGGAAATTGGCCTTCACCCCCGGCCCATACACCAGCGGCGGCCGCAGGACGACGAGCTCCAGCCCGGTGTCCGCAGCAATCTGCCGCAACCCCAGCTCGGCCTCCCATTTGGAAATCGCATAGGCATCCTCGGGCGCGGCGGCATCGGTTTCCCGATAAGGCGTGTCGCGGCCTTCGCCGTTGACCTTGATGCTGCTGATGAAGACGAAACGCTTGACCCCGGCCCTGGCGGCCTGACGGGCGAGATTGAGCGTGGCCTCGGTGTTGGTGGCCCGATACAGCGCCAGCGGGTCTTGCGATGTGTCGTTCATGACGTGGACGCGGGCGGCGAGGTGGATGACGGCGGCGCAACCGGCCAACGCCACCCCCCAATCCGTCGATGCATCCAGGTTGCCGACCACGATCTCGTTGGGCAACCCGGATTTGCCGCGCACGGCAGGCACGACCGCATCGCCGGAAGCCGCCAGCCTGCTGCACAAGGCGCGTCCGACAAAACCGGTGGCCCCGGTTATCAGTGTCTTCATGCACTGGCCTCGCGATAGACCGCCAGCGTTTGCGCAATCACGGTCTCCAGTCCGAATTCTGTTTCAGCCCGCAATCTCGACTGCTCGCCCATGCTGCGGCGCAAGCCAACGTCATCGATCAGTTTTTTCAACGCTGCCGCCAGCGCCGCCGCATCGCGCACCGGGACAAGCAGGCCATTTACGCCTTCCCGCACCACTTCACGACATCCCGGCGCATCGGTCGTCACGATCGGCAAGCCACAAGCCGCGGCCTCCAGCAACGACTTGGGCAAGCCCTCGCGGTAAGACGGCAAACAGGCGATGTGCGCCGCCTGCAATACGGCGGGCATGTCTTCCCGCCGGCCCCACCACTCCACGCCATGCTGTCCGTGCCAACGGCGCAAGGTCGATTCGGGCACCGAGGCCGGATTGGCGGGATCGGGATCGCCCACCAGCACAAAGCGCGCGTTGACGCCTGCGCCGGTCAGCAGACGGGCGGCCTCGACGAACTCGCCTACCCCCTTGTCCCACAACATGCGCGCAACCAACACTATGCAAACCGCCCCCCCTGGCGGAATCACCGGACGAAAAATCTGCAAATCCACACCAGCGCCTCTAATCAGCCGCAAGCGCGAGGCAGACACGCCGGCGCGTTCGAGCAGAGACTGGTCTTGCGGGTTTTGCACGATGGTCAGGCTATGCGGCCGGTCGAGCAGGCGCCCCAGCATCCAGCGCAATGCCGGCCGAGCCAGGCGCAAAACGCCGCTGGACGAGGTGAACAACCACCCCAACCCCGCCACCGCATTCACCTGCGCGGGCACGCCCGCCAGCCACGCCGCCAGCGCGCCGTACATCACCGGTTTCAGCGCCACATGGTGCACCAGATCGGGTTTTTCATGGCGATACAGGCGCCACAGTGCGATTACCTCGGCGAGCGGATTGCCGCCGCGCCGCGACAGCGCAAAGGGAATCAGCCGAATCCCCGCGCTGCGAATGACTTCGCCGTGCCGTCCCTCGCGGGTCGCTACCGCCACGTCGAACCCTGCGCGCCGCGCCGCCACTGCAAGCGGCAAGCGGTGCGAAACGAAATACCAGTCTTCGGTGACGACGAAAAGCAGCTTCGAATGCCTATTCATGCACGCCCCCTGGCAACGAAACCCTGCGCCAGGACAGCCCCCAGCACGAACCAGAAGATGCGCTGGAAAAAAATCTCGTGCGCGAGACTAAAGATGGCGAAGGCCAAAATCAGCAGCAGCAAAATACGCCGCGCAGGCGAGAACTTGCCGAACCGGACTGCGTGACGGGCCAACAGAAAAAACGTCCAGCCCATGACCGCGGCCCCGACGAGTCCGAATTCGGCCAGTATCCACAAAGGGGTATTGTGGATGACCTGCGGATGCCCCAGCCAGGCCGAACTTTTGGCGTAGAACACGCCCAGCCCCGCGCCGAATACCGGTGACTCGCGCCACAGCGCCAAAGCGTGAGTCAACGTTGCCCAACGCTCCTGATCGCTGTAATCGCCGGAGATAGCGCTTTGGACAGGGACGCTTTGGACAGGGGCGCTCTGCACCCCCAGATCGCCGGAGATAGCGCTTTGGACAGGGACGC
>JAIWOL010000079.1 GCA_020216925.1 Thiobacillus sp.
TGTGCTTCGTTTCCAACGATGGCCTCCTTGCGAACAAGGGGGGTCAATTCCTCGTGTCGCCAGGGGGTCAATTTACGGTGTCGCCTGACAGTCACATCCTGTCCGAACTGCCGGCATGAGCAGAGCGCATCATGCGTAACGCATGACAGTTGCCACAAGCGAAAACAATCCGAGCTGACCCGTCAGACAGGCGGCGAACGCCGATCATTGCCTTGGCCGGCACGCCGACGGCGGTGGAGAAATCCGCAGAAGCCCATACTCGTCTCACCCGCCCGCGACGGGGCTGCCCCCAGTCGCGCCGTTGCGCCCCGAGCTCGCAGACGCGAATCTGGGTTTACCCGCAGCCCGGACGTCGGCGGCAACGTCTAATCACGAGGTTGGTCGTATCCGTCAAGTTGACGGGGTTTGCCAGGAGCTCTGCGGCGGTTTCGTTTATGTCAAGCCACATGCATGTAATCAAGCGCTTCCTGCACTGTGTGGTCCACCCCTCCGCAGGGCCCGTCTCGCCTCGACCTGATGCCCATCGCACATGGTTCAGCAAGTAATCGCCCGTTCGTTGTCATTGCATATTCGGCTTACGTGCATCCAATCCATGCGCGGCTGCGTAGTTTTGAATGCATTTGATAGCACCACTGATAATTTCAGGCGGTCCATTAATGCGCCTTATAAAAAAAAGTTGACACCATCAAAAAAATAAGAAATCATTAAAAAACCGTAAGTCAATAGCTCAATAGCATTATTGACTTTTCGGTTTATTTGAAAGTGTTTTAGTTAATTTAATTTAATTTAAGGAGAGTAGACAATGTCGATGCAAGAACTGAATCAAGCTGAAATGTCCGAAGTGTCCGGCGGCCTGTCGATCGCGATCGGCGACAACCCCATCCTCAACGGCGGTTTCAACCTGACTCCTGGCGGCACCTTTAATCTGCTCGGCAGCCTGCTGGCTGGCGCACTGGGTCTGTTGGGCGGTCTGTTGGGCGGCCTGTTCCGTTAAACAGCCGTAGGCCTCGGGCTTGACCGCCCGGCAAAAAGCCCGCGCAAGTGGGCTTTTTGTTTGCCTGTCACATTGCCGTGTCTGACAGCGTCAGTCTCACGAATCATCATTCGCCCGCAGTGACGCCTTCTTTGGCGAAACGCAGATGACCCGTAAACCATTGTTCCGGCAGGAAGCCCTGCAAGCGCATCGTCCGCGCTGGATGGGCGAGATCATTCTGATCCAGCCAATCAGCTACCGACTGTTCAGCCTGCTGGCGCTGGTGATCGGACTGGCCGTTGTGCTGATGCTGACGTTGGGCACCTATACCCGTCGCAGCACGGTCGCCGGACTGCTGGTGCCAGATGCAGGCTTGATCCGCATCACCGCACCACAAGCTGGCGTGGTGGTCGAGCGCAAGGTAAAAGAGGGACAACCGATCCAGCTTGGCGACGTTCTGTATGTCCTGTCGGGTGAACGTCAGGCCAGCGCCGGCGGCGCCATCGAGGCCCGAATTAGTGAACAGGTGCGCACACGCGGTCGGTTGCTTGCCCAGGAGCAGCACCAGACGCGACAGTTGCAGGCTGAACAGAGCGAAGGACTGCGTCGCCAAATTGACAGTCTACGCGTAGAAACCGCCAAATTGGCAGACGCGGCTGTGTTGCAGCAACAGGTCACGCGATTGGCCGAAGATGCGGAACGCCGATATGCGGGTTTGCTTGCCCAGGATTATGTTTCGCGTGAGCAATACGAACAGAAAAAAGCCGACATGCTCGACCAGACAGCCCGTCTGCAGAGCATCGAGCGCGAACTGGTGCGCACCCGCCGGGAAATGAGCGCGCGCCAGCGCGAGCTGGCCGCCTTGCAGTTCGAGTACGACAACCGGGTATCCCAGCTCGAGCGCGAAATCGCAAACAACCGGCAGGAATTGACGCTCAGCGAAGGGCGCCGCGGCGTGAATGTATCTGCGCCGGCGGCGGGCGTGGCGACCGCGCCGCTGGTCGAGCCCGGACAGGCCGTCGAAGCGGGGAAGTTGCTGGTGAGCCTGGTGCCGCAGGGCTCGCGCCTGATCGCGCATCTTTACGCCCCAAGCCGCGGCGCGGGTTTCGTCAGTGTTGGTGACCGGGTGCGTCTGCGTCTGCAACCGTTTCCCTACCAGAAGTTCGGCCAGCCCGAAGGCCGCGTGATGAGCGTCACGCGCGCTTCGTTGCTGCCGGCCGAGCTCGGCATGGGGCAGGGGGGACAGTCTGCGGAACCTTTGTACCTGGTGAAGGTGGCGCTGCCGGCGCAAACCATCATGGCCTACGGCAAACCGGCCCCGTTGCAGGCCGGCATGTTGCTGGAGGCCGACCTGATGAGCGAGACCCGCCGCCTGTACGAGTGGGCGCTTGAGCCGCTTTTCAGCCTGTCTGGAAAGTTGTGAACAGATCGGATCGCTACCCATGAAGCTGACCCAGACGCTTGCCTTCGGATTCGGCCGCAGGCTGCCGCTCATCCTGCAAAACGAAGCGGCCGAATGCGGCCTGGCCTGCCTTGCGATGGTCGCCGGCTATCACGGTCTGAAGATCGACCTCGCGAGCCTGCGGCGCGCGTTCACGGTGTCGATGATGGGCACGACCCTGAACCAACTGGTGCAGATCGCCGGCGCGATGTCGCTGGCGACGCGCGCGGTCAAGCTCGATCTCGACGATCTGGGTGAATTGCGCCGGCCCTGCATACTGCACTGGAATTTCAATCATTTCGTCGTGCTGAAGGAAGTGCGCGGCAGGTCCATCGTGATTCACGATCCCGCCGTCGGGGTGCGCAAACTGTCGATGGAAGAAGCCTCGCGCAGCTTCACCGGGGTGGCGCTCGAAGCCTGGCCAAACGAAGGTTTCAGGCCGGCGACCGTGAAACAGCATATTTCCCTGTCGCAATTGATGGGGCGCGTGTCGGGGCTGGTGCCGTCGCTGGTACAGGTGCTGATGCTGGCGTTCGTGCTCGAGGTGTTCGTCATCGTCAGTCCGTTCTACCTGCAATGGGTGATCGACGATGTCATCGTTGCCAACGACCGTGACCTGCTGGTGACGATGGCGCTGGCGTTCGGCTTGCTGGTGATTTTCCAGCAGGCGATCGGCTTGTTGCGCGGCTGGGTCATGCTCTATCTGTCGACGACGCTCAACCTGCAGTGGCGCAGCAATCTGTTCTCCCATCTGGTCCGGCTGCCGCTGCGCTTCTTCGAGAACCGCCACCTCGGCGACATCGTGTCGCGCTTCGGGTCGATCGACGTGATCCAGCGCAGCGTCACTTCGCAGTTCATCGAGGCGATTCTCGACGGCGTCATGTCCATCGTCGTGCTGGTGGTGATGTTCCTCTACAGCCCGAAACTGGCGGGCATCGCGCTTGCGGTGATGTTCGCTTACGCGCTGGTACGCTGGTCGTGGTGGCGGCCTTTCCGGCTGGCCACCGAAGAGCAGATCGTGCATGCGGCCAAACAACAGTCGCACTTTCTGGAAACCGTGCGCGGGATCAAGCCGATCAAGCTGTTCCAGCGTATCGACGAGCGCCGCAACACCTGGCTCACACTGCTGGTGGACGAGATCAACGCCGGCCTGCGCACACAGAAGATGCAACTGTTCTACCGCCATATCAACGGCTTCATGTTCGGTCTCGAGCGCGTCACGATCATTGGCCTCGGCGCCGTGCTGGTGATGGACAACCGCTTTACCGTGGGCGCGCTGATGGCCTTTCTCGCCTACAAGGACCAGTTCGGCCAGCGCAGCAGCACCCTGATCGACCATTTGTTCGAATTGCGCATGCTGCGACTGCACGGCGAGCGTCTGGCCGACATCGCGCTGACCGAGCCGGAGGCCGATGGGGATCTCGCGGTCGGCGTGACGGCACCCGGCAGCCCCGAACTGCCGGTAACACCAGGCGCACCCTGCATCGAACTGACGAACGTCAGTTTCCGTTACAGCGAACTGTCACCTTGGGTGTTGGAAAACATCGATTTACGTATTGCCCAAGGTGAATCGATCGCCATCGTCGGCCCTTCGGGCAGTGGCAAGACGACGCTGATGCACGTGCTGCTGGGGCTGCGCACGCCGAATTCCGGGGAAATCCGGTTTTTTGGCACCGATATCCAGCAGCTCGGGCAGCAGCGTGTTCGAGCGCTGATCGGCACGGTCACGCAGGACGATCTGCTGTTCGCCGGTTCGCTGGCCGACAACATTGCTTTTTTCGACCCCGAGGCCGACCAGGCACGGATCGAGCGCTGCGCCCGCATGGCCGATATCCACGCCGATATCGAGGTGATGCCCATGGCTTACAACACCCTGGTGGGCGACATGGGCACGGTGCTGTCGGGCGGCCAGAAACAGCGCGTCCTGGTAGCGCGCGCGCTTTACCGTGAGCCGCAAATCCTGGTGCTCGACGAGGCGACCAGCAGCCTCGACATCGAATCCGAAGAGCGCGTCAACGCCGCCATCCGCGCGCTCGACCTGACCCGCATCATCATCGCCCACCGCCCGCAAACCATCGCCACCGCCGACCGCGTGGTGGTGCTGCGCCACGGCCGCATCGTCGCCGAACTGCCGCCGGACGATTTTGCTGCGATCCGCCGGGCCATGAAGGGTGAATTCAGCGAAGCGGCGCAATCGTGATACAACTCGCTTGCCAACGCGCACTGTGGCTGACAGCACTGGTGTGCCTGCCGGCGGGCGCGTTGATGCTTGATGACCCATTCGATACCGCCCGCGGCGTCAGCCCCCATTACAGCGTGGCCAAGGACCAGATCGCAACAGCCGAGCCGGCCTGCCAGTTCGACGCGCCAGGCGACCCGCTCGAAATGCAAGAAGCCGTTGCCCGGGCGCTGTGCCACGATCCGGAAACCCGCAAGGCCTGGGCACTGGCTCTGTCCCGCGCGGCCGAGACCGGGCAGGCTTTGGGTAGCTATCTGCCCCAGTTGTCCTCGACGCTGGATTACACCCGAAACGAACAGGATTACGAGCGTTCGCTGGGGACCACATTAAGCACTACGACCCGTGGTTACAGCTTGCGTCTTAACTGGCTTCTGCTTGACCTTGGCCGTCGCAATGCTCGACTACTTCAGGCCCGTGCCCTCCTCGATGCGGCCAATGCCAATCACGACGGCGTATTACAGCAAACTTTTCTCGCCGTATTACAGACTTATTTCGATAGCCAGCGCGCTTATGCCAGCTGGCGTGCAGCAAGCGACGCCGAGAAGTTCGCCCGATTTGCGCTTGAGGCTGCCACGGCTCGCCATCACTCTGGGGTGGCTTCGCTGGCCGACAAATTGATGGCGGCAAGCGCTGCGTCGCGCGCGACCGCCGAACGCATTCAGGCAGAGCACACATGGCGCAAGTCTCAAGGTACGCTGGCGGCCCGACTGGGGCTGTCCCCGGACACAGTGTTGAATCTGCCCGATGCAGACAGGAACGGTTTGAAGCACGACGCCATCCCCACTTACGAAGAACTGTCCAATGACACGATCAACCAGCACCCGACGGTGAGGGCCGCGGCTGCCGAGGTCATCGCTGCCGAACAGCGCGTCCGTTTCGCCCGGGCAGAACATCGCCCTGCACTGGCCATGAATGGACAATACGTGCACTCGCCAGCGCCCAGCAACACCGCTATTTCACCGGACAGCGTTTCGTCTATCGGCGTGCAACTGAGCATTCCGCTGTTTCAGGGTTTCGAACCGCATTACAAGGTTCGCAATGCCCTGGCCGAGCTTGAAGCACGGCGCGCCGCGCTGGAGGCAGCACGGCGCCAGGTGCGTCTGGGAATCTGGACGGCCTACCAGGATTGGCTGGCGGCACGGAAAAACCGGATCGAGGTCGAAACGCTTTCGAGCAGCGTCGAGAAGACTCTGCGCGCAACTGAAGCCCGCTATCGAGCCGGCATCGTCGGTATCAGCGAATGGCTAGATGCACAGAGAACCCAAGCCGAGACTCAGCGCCTGCGGGTGGATGCAGAAGCCAACTGGCGCACCGCCCGTATTGCCCTGGCGGCCAGCATGGGACAGATCGGCACCTGGATATTTCAGTAAATCCCCGCAAGCTGCTGCCCTGTCCGGTGTCCTGGCCGACGGCCGCATCAGCGGATCACTGCGCAGCCGGGCGTAACCGTTCGTTCGGTTCCTCGTAGCCGCAGACCAGCCCGTGCAGACGCTGGTGACGGGATCGCGCAGCGTGTGGGTGAAAACGGCGGGTGCGGTAAGCGCATAAAACACGGGGGATACGTCCTCCGCTTGCCTTGCTTCGCCCGGATATGAGCCGAACGGCTCATATCCGGGTATCTGCGTGACACCAATATTTCAATCTCATGCCGCTAGGCTAGGCGCTGGTTTTCATTCTGCCTTTGACCAGCAGCCTTCATATAAAACAACGGAGATTTCCATGCGACTCAACCCTCTTGCCGCCCTGATGATGGGTCTGACCGTATCGGCCGGTGTGCATGCCGCCTCGCCGCTATCCGCCCTGAGCCAGGTTGGTGGAAACTATTTTCACGCCACCACAGGCGGGTTCAATGCCGAAATCGCCGCCTTCGACGCACTGACCGGTACCTTGTGGGTGTCGGGCGTGACCGGCGTGGATGTACTCAACATCACGCCTGGCGGACTGACATTCAACAGCCGCATCGATCTCTCCAGCTACGGCGCGATCAACAGCATTTAACGGGGTGGCCGCCTTTGCCATTGAAAACACCACCAACCGCGAGCTGCCTGGCATAGTGCAGTTCTACGACACCGTCACCCGCAGCCTCACCAGCGGCATCAACACCGTGACCGTGGGGTCGCTGCCCGACATGCTGGTCTTCAGCGCCGACGGCAGCAAGCTGCTGGTGGCCAACGAAGGCACTCCCAACACCTACGGCAGCGCCACCGACCCTGTGGGCAGCGTGAGCATCATCGACATGAATACCCGCACAGTCACCAATGTGAGTCTGGGTGGGGCCATCCCCACCTCGGGCAGCGGTCTGCGCAGTGGTATTGGCATGAACTACGAGCCCGAATACATCGCCATCAACCAGGCCGGCACCCAGGCCTGGATCACCCTGCAAGAACACAACGCCATCGCCACGCTGGATCTGACGACCAACCAGTTCACCGGCATCGCCGGTCTGGGACTGAAGGACTACAGCCTGCCAGGCAATGCGATCGACCCGAGCGACAGTGCTCCCATTGAATTGATCAACGTGAGCCTCAAAGGTGCCTACCAGCCCGACACCATCGTGTCCTACGAAGTAGGCGGCCAAACCTATCTGGTCATGGCCAACGAAGGCGATGCCCGTGAGGACGATGGAGACGTGGGCCGTGCCGGCACCCTGTTTGGCACCGCCGCGCCACTCAACCGCATCAACGTCATCAAAGATCTGTCGAGCGCCAGCGACCTGGTGAGCATGGGGGGGCGTTCCTTCAGCATCCGTGATGTCAATGGCAACATCGTCTTCGACAGCGGCAATATCCTGGAATCCGAAGCCATTCTGCGCGGTATCTACGACGACCGCCGCAGCGACGACAAGGGTGTGGAACCAGAAGGCCTGGCCCTGCAGACAATAGCCGGTCGCACGTTTGCCTTCATTGGCCTGGAACGCACCAGCAAGGGAGCCGTCGCGGTTTTTGATATCACCGACCCGGCCAATGCCAGCTTTGTCGACATGATAGTCACGGACGGCACCAACCGCCCTGAAGGGATAGTCACGTTCGTCAAGGACGGCATGATCTACCTGGCCATTTCCAACGAAGGGCTGGGCAACGCCGCAGCAACCGGCATGAGCACCTCACTGTACAGCCTGGCCCCCGTGCCCGAAGCCGAAACCTACGCCATGATGCTCGCCGGCCTCGGTCTGGTAGGCTGGGCGGCGCGTCGCCGCAAGCAGTAATCCGCTACGCGGCTTTACTCCCGGCGCGGGCGGCTCAAGCCGCCCGCGTTGTTTTGTGGCCTGCGTGATCCGCGTGCCGCAAGGCGCCGATCCTTGATTTTCCAACTTCTGCCCGTCCCCGCGACCTCTGTCAGACAGGTTTGCGGCGGAATCGCTTGATGAGTCTCGCGTCGTCAATCTGAAGGCGAAGTGGGTCCTTCAACTCGAGGCCGGTGAAGTAATGTGGGGCGAATGCGATATTGGCATTCACGGATTATCTGGCGCTAGCGCCGGGTTTCGGGGGTGGAGGGGTGGAAACGGCTTTGCTGACGGGGATTTCTTCGGCCAGGTCGGGCAGGCTGGATAGGATCATCAGTTCCACCCGGCGGTTGCGCGCCCTGCCCTCCGGCGTGGCGTTGGTGGCCACCGGCTGGCTGGCCTCGCGGCCAATGGCGTAGAGGCGGACGGGGTCGATGCCGCTGTCTGCAAACAGCCGCACCACGCTGCTCGCGCGCACGGCTGAAAGCTCCCAGTTGGACGGGAATTGCGCGCTGCTGATCGGCACGTTGTCGGTGTGGCCGGTGATTTCCAGATTGAAGGGTTCACGCGCCAGCGTGGCGGCAACAGCGCGCAGTACGCCCAGCGAAGCGGGCTGCAGGTTGGCTTCACCCGGCCGGAACAGAACATTGGCGTTGATTTCGATGGTGACGCCGCGCCGGCTTTGGGTTACGCGCACCTTGCCTTCCTTGACCAGCGGCCCCATGGCTTCCAGCAGGTTGTTGGCCACCGCTTTCATGTGTTCGCGTTCCTCCAGCGCCTGTTGCTGCTTGAGCGTGCGCTGTTTCATTTCGGGCGGCACAGGCTGGGCCGGGCGGGGGTTGGGCACGGGCGAATCAAGCGCAGCCGGTGTCCGCCCAAACGCGCTGCCGAGCGAATCGGCAAGCACGCGGTACTTGCTTTCGTTGACTGCCGACACGGCGTACATCACCACAAAAAAGGCAAACAACAGGGTGATGAAGTCGGCGTAGGAGATCAGCCAGCGGTCAGTGTTTTCGTGTTCGAAGGCAATACGGCGGCGGCGGCGCATAACCTAGTGTCCCGTCCCGCAAATTCGCGACATCGGAATGCCGGGTTCGTCCCCATCCTTTGTCGCCAGGCTCGCCGGGTACCCAACCCGGCTGCGCCTGGCTTCGCGGCTGGAAACGAACCCGACATTCCGATTACGCATGGCTGTTTCTGTATTCAACTGTTTGGTCACGAATTTACGGGACGGGACACTAGAGATAGCCCTTCAGTTTGGCTTCGATGATGCGCGGGTTGTCGCCCTGGGCGATGCCGGCCAGCCCGTCGCAGAGAATTTCGCGTTCGGCGACCTGGCGGGCGATGGCAAATTTGATCTTGTTGGCGATGGGCAGAAACACCAGGTTGGCGAGCCCCACGCCATAGATGGTGGCGACGAAGGCCACGGCAATGCCGCCGCCCAGTTTGCCGGGGTCGGATAGATTTTCCATGACATGGATGAGTCCCAGCACCGCGCCCAGAATGCCAAGCGTGGGCGCGTAGCCGCCGGCAATTTCCCAGACTCTGGCGGCCTGGCGTTGGTGGGTTTCGTAGCTGACGATCTGCACGTCCAGCGTGTCGCGCAGCTTGGCGGCGTCGGCGCCGTCGATGAGCAGTTGCAGGCCGGTTTTCTGGAAGGGGTCACGCGTCATGTTCACGTATTTTTCCAGCGCCAGCACGCCTTCGGTGCGCGCGGTGTGTGACCACTGGACGATGCGGCGGATGGTGGCGGGCGCGTCCGATTCTGGCGGCCTGAAGGCCCAGCGCGCCATGCGCACGCCTTTGAGGAAAATGGGAAGCGGATGGTGCAGCAACACGGCCGCCAGCGTGCCGGCCACGACAATGACCAGCGCTGCCGGCTGCATGAGGATGCCGAGCTGGCCGCCTTCGAGGGCCTGACCGCCGACAATGGCGGCAACCCCGAGGGCCAGCCCGATCAGGCTTGCGCGATCCATGCGTCTTCCTTGAGTTTGGCGCGCAGCCGGGCGATGGCCTGGCCGTGCAGCTGACAGATGCGCGATTCGGATACGCCGAAAACCTCGGCGATTTCACGCAGGTTGAGTTCCTGTTCGTAGTAAAGCGACATCAGCAGTTGTTCGCGTT
>JAIWOL010000080.1 GCA_020216925.1 Thiobacillus sp.
CGGGCAGGTTCTCGATGCCGGAGATGATGCAGGCGCGCAGGTTGGCGTCCAGCAGCTGCGGCAGCGGCATGGAGGCTTCGTCTGCGGATTGTTTGTCCAGGAAGGAATCGTCCTCGTCGGTGTCGCCGAAATCCTCGAAATACAGCAACTGGTGGCCGCGCGCGTCACCCAGCATGGCCTGGTATTCGGTTAGCGGCAGCTTCATTTCGCTGGCGATTTCGGCCTCGTTGGGCTGGCGGCCGAGACGGTGCTGGAGCTTGCTGATCGCATCTTCTATCTTGCGCATGGACTGGCGGGCGCTGCGCGGCATCCAGTCCAGATGACGCAGCTCGTCGATCATGGAGCCGCGTATGCGCTGGATGGCGTAGGCCTCGAACTGCGCGCTCTGTGCCTCGTCGTAGCGGCTGATGGCGTCGATGAGCCCGATCATGCCGGCCTGCACCAGGTCGTCCTCTTCCACGCTGGGCGGTAGCCGGCCCATCATGTGATGCGCCAGCCGCTTGACCATGGGCATGTACTGTTCGAGCAGTTCGCTCTTTTCGTCGTGCTGTTTTTTGCCGCTTGCGGTGTACATCATCGGCCAATCCTCAATGCCGGCAGGCCTCGATCAGACGGCCGCCTTGCATCACGCGCTGCATGAAGCCCCCTACCCCGCCCAGACCGGACGATTGCGGCCAGCGCAGCAGGGTGTCGGCCAGCTTGCGAAACTGCGAGGTTGACGGCGACACGGGAAAGGCTTCGATGACGGAGGTGCGCAGACGGTTGGCGCGGTCGAGCTGTTCGTCCAGCGGCAGGTAGCCCAGGGTGTCGATGGAGACGCCAAGGTAGCGCCGGGCGGTCTCGGCAAAATTGCGCGCCACGGCGCGCGCCTGCTCCGCCGACGCGGAACGGTTGAGCAGCAGGCGGAACTGGCGCTTGCCAAAGTTCATCGCCAGCCGTTTCACCAGGGTGTAGCAGTCGGTAAGCGCGGCCTGGCCTGGCGGCAGCACGATGAGGATTTCGGATGCAGCCAGCCCCAGCGGCAGCGCGTCGGGGTCGGTTGCGTCTTCCATATCGACCAGCACGACATCGACACCGCATTGCAGACGGTCGAAACTCGCGGCAAGCCAGTCCTGGTCGCGTTCGGACAGGCGGCCCAGGCGCGTGAAGCCGCCGCCTATGGGCAGCACTTGCACGTTGCCGGGGCCTGTGAGAATGAGGTCTTCCAGCGCGCAGCGGCCGGCCAGCACGTCGGACACATCGTGCAGCGGCACCAGTCCGAGCGCGGCGGCCGCACCGCGTCCGTGGCGGGCCTGGTCGATGATGAGCACGTCGCGGCCGGCGCGGGCAAGCGCGGCGGCAAGGTTGGCGGTGGCAAGGGTTTTGCCCGCCCCCTTCTGGCCGCTCATAACGGTGATCACCTGCAGGCTGCTGGGCGTCTGGCCCAGCAGCCGGCGCAGGCCGGCGGCCTGGTCGGTCATGAACTTATCCAAGAGACACCGCGCTTTCTGCATGAACCGAATAGCCACTCATGGCATAGGCCAGCTCGTGTTCGTCGAGCTGCCAGGGCGAGGCCAGTGTGCGGGTCTTGAAGGCGCGGTGGATGAGGTACTGGCGGTTGGCAAGGTGCAGGTCTTCGGGAACACGCTGGCCGGTGGCGAGGTAGTGCACCAGGAGGTCGTGGCGGATGGCGCAGTCGAGCGCGGGGCCGAGGCTGGCGGCTTCGTCGACCTTGGTGAGGATGCAGCCGTCGAGTCCGCGGCGGCGATAGGCCTCGACCACTTCGTTGAGGGTATCACCGTGGCTGGTGGCGTTGAGCATCAGCAGGCGCTTGATCGGCTGGCCGGCCTGGCAGAGCATTTCCACCTGCTCGGCCACGGCCCGGTCGCGCTGGCTCATGCCGACGGTGTCGATCAGCACGGTGTGCTTGTTGCGCAGTTCGGCCAGCGCGAGTTTGAGATCGGCGGCATCGCGCACGGCGTGCACGGTCACGCCAAGGATCTTGCCGTAGATGCGCAGTTGCTCGTGTCCGCCGATCCGGTAGCTGTCGGTGGTGAGCAGCGCGAGCTTGTCGGCACCGTGGCGCACCACGAAACGGGCGGCGAGCTTGGCGGTGGTGGTGGTCTTGCCCGCTCCGGTGGGGCCCATGAGGGCAAACACGCCGCCTTCGTCGAGCAGGCTGGTTTCGTGCTGCATCACGTTCAGGCGCTTCATCAGG
Source organism: Thiobacillus sp. (assembly GCA_020216925.1). Classification (GTDB taxonomy): domain Bacteria; phylum Pseudomonadota; class Gammaproteobacteria; order Burkholderiales; family Thiobacillaceae; genus Thiobacillus. The sequence continues at coordinate 2,198 of JAIWOL010000080.1, forward strand.
GTATTGCGCATCCACACCTGGGCGTCGGCCTCGTCGTGCGGCAGGCTGTCGAGCATGTCGCGCGCCAGCGCGGCGGAAAAGCCAGCCGACAACAGATCGCGCATCAGCCCGGCACCGGCGGGGTTGCGCCCGGGCAGCTCGCGCCAGGCCAGATCGTCGATGCGGGTTTCGAGGCGGGCGCGCATGGCCTTGAGTTCGGCGAGGATGCTTTGTGTCATCTCGGCGCTTTCCTGCGTGGGCACGGCAATGCGTTCGATCAGACGGCGCCTGAAGCTGACGGCGGGTTCGGCTTCGCTGCGCGGCGGCGCGGACCGGGTGGGCGCGGAGCGTGTGAAATCATCGCAGACTTGCGGCGCGGCTTCGCGCACAGGCGTATCGCGCAGGCGGGGCTGGCGCATGGCGGCGTCCTTGGCGCGGCTGTGGAAATCCTCGGCATCGGCGCGCGGCATGGGCGAGGTTTCGTCCACCGGCGGGGCCATCGAGGCGATCGCCTCGGCCGGCATGGCGAGCACTTCGACGCCGCCCTCTACCGCACGGTTGGAGAGAATCACGGCGTCCGGGCCGAGCACCTCGCGCAACTGGCGCATGGCCTCGCGGGATGTCTTGGCGACGATGCGTTTCACGTTCATGCTGTTCCTCCTACCAGGGACGTCACTTTGATCTGTTTGCCTTCGGGCACTTCAGCGTGCGAAAGCACCTTGAGTTGCGGCACGGTGCGCCGCAGGAAACGCGCGAGCAGCGGCCGCAACACCGCCGGCGTCAGCAGCACGGGGGGGTGGCCAAGCGCTTCCTGGCGCTGGGCGCTGGCATGGGCGCGGGCGAGCAGGCTGTCTGCAAGCCCCGGCTCCATCGCGGCATTCTCGTTGCCGGCTTGCAGGGATTGCAGCAGCAGGCGCTCCAGACTCTGATCCAGCGCCATGACAGGCAATTCGCCGGCCGCGCCGTAAATCTGCTGCACGATGGAACGGCCGAGCGCCACGCGCACCAGCGCGGTGAGTTCGTTGGGGTCCTGCACGCGGGCGGCGTGTTCGAGCAGGGTATCGAGGATGCTGCGCATGTCGCGGATGGCCACGCCTTCGATGAGCAGGTTCTGCAACACCTTCTGCACGGTCGACAGCGGCAGCAGTTTGGGCACCAGATCTTCCACCAGCTTGGGCGCGCTCTTGCCCAGGTGGTCGAGCAGAGCCTGCGTTTCCTGCCGGCCCAGCAGTTCGGCGGCGTGCTGGGTGACAAGATGGTTGAGGTGGGTGGCGACGACGGTGCCGGCATCGACCACGGTATAGCCCATGGCCTGAGCCTGTTCGCGCATGTCGGCTTCGATCCACACCGCGGGCAGGCCGAAGGCGGGGTCTCTGGTCGCCACGCCCGGCAGCGCGGCGGCGACGCTGCCGGGATCGATGGCGAGGAAAGCGCCGGTGCGCACTTCACCGCTGCCGATTTCCACGCCTTTGAGAGTGATGCGGTAGCTGTTCGGATTGATTTCCAGGTTGTCGCGGATGTGTACGGCGGGCGGCAGAAAACCGATGTCGCGGGCGAATTTCTTGCGGATGCCCTTGATGCGGCGCACCAGTTCGCCGTCGGCCGCACTGTCCACCAGCGGGATCAGGCGATAGCCGACTTCGAGGCCCAGGGTATCGATGGGGGCGACGTCTTCCCAGCTGGCTTCCTGCGCTTCCACGGCGGCCACCGGCGCGGCGGCCGCTTCCGGTTCGGGCGCGGCCGGTTTGTGGCTGTTGCGCCAGGCCAGCCAGGCCATGCCGCCGGCCAGCAGCAGAAAGGCAAAGTTCGGCATGCCGGGGATCATGCCCATGAGGCCCAGGATACCGGCGGTGATGTAGAGCGCGTGTGTCTTGCTGAAGACGTTGGAAAGCATCTGTCCGGCGATGTCTTCTTCCGTGGATACACGGCTGACGATGATGCCGGCGGCGATGGAGATCACCAGCGCCGGAATCTGCGCGACCAGGCCGTCGCCGATGGCGAGCAGCGTGTAATTGGAAGCGGCGTCGGCCATCGACAGATCGTGCTGCATCACGCCAACGACAAAGCCGCCGATGATGTTGATGAGCAGGATGAGAATGCCGGCGATGGCGTCGCCGCGCACGAATTTCGAGGCGCCGTCCATCGAGCCATAAAAATCCGACTCCTGGGCGATTTCGGCGCGGCGGCGGCGCGCCTCGTTCTCGTCGATGAGGCCGGCGTTGAGGTCGGCGTCGATGGCCATCTGTTTACCCGGCATGGCGTCCAGGGTGAAACGTGCGCTGACCTCGGCGATACGGCCCGCGCCCTTGGTGATGACGATGAAGTTGATCACCACCAGGATGACGAAGACGATGATGCCGACCGCGTAATTGCCGCCGACCAGGAAATGGCCGAAGGCCTCGATCACCTTGCCGGCGGCGTCGGGGCCGGCATGCCCCTCCATCAGCACCACGCGGGTAGAGGCGACGTTGAGCGACAGGCGCATCAGGGTCGAGAGCAGCAGCACCGTGGGGAAAGCGGCAAAATCAAGCGCCTTCTTGGTCGACAGGCTCACCAGCAGCACCATGATCGACAGTGCGATGTTGAAGGTGAACAGCATGTCCAGCGCCAGCGGCGGCAGCGGCAGCACCAGCATCGCCAGGATCAGGACGATGAAGATGGGTGCGGCCATCGCGCGCAGATTGGCGCTGTTGAAGAGATTGCCCAGGTTGAGGGTGCCGTTCATGCGCGTGCTCCGGCGTCAGCGGCTTGCAGCGGGTCGAGTTCGGGCGGCACCGGCAGGTCGACCGGCACGTTGGGGTAGACCCCGCCCGCTTTCTGGAAGTGACGCAGCTGGAACACGTAGGCCAGCACTTCGGCCACTGCCGCGTAGAGGGTGGCGGGAATTTCGTCGCCGAGCTCGGTGTGGCGATACAGCGCACGCGCCAGCGGCGGCGCTTCGAGCAGCGGCACGCGATGCTCGGCCGCGAGTTCGCGGATTTTGGCGGCAACGGCGTCGGCGCCCTTGGCCACCACGCGCGGCGCGCCCATCTTGCCTTCGCTGTATTTCAGCGCCACCGCGTAGTGGGTCGGGTTGGTCACCACCACGTCGGCGGTGGGAATCTCGGCCATCATGCGGCGGCGCGCCATTTCGCGCTGGGTGGCGCGCACCCGGGCCTTGAGATAGGGGTCGCCCTCGTTTTCCCTGGCTTCCTGACGCAGCTGTTCCTTGGTCATCTTCAGCTTGTCGAGGTGGCTCCAGAGCTGATAGGGCACGTCGAGCACGACGATGAAAATCATCGCCCCCGTGGCCAGCAGGAACACGCGCCCAACCAGATCGCCCATGTGCGAAACGGCGCGCTCCGGGCTCTCAATCCCCAGCGAAAACGCCCCTTCGAGGTTCGACCACACCAGCCAGGTGGCGATGCTGCCCAGCAGCGCCACCTTGGCGATGGATTTCACCAGTTCGACCACGCTTTGCTGCGAGAACATGCGTTTCATGCCGGCCAGCGGGTTCAAGCGCGAGAACTTGGGCATAAGGGCCTTGGTGCTGAACAGCCAGCCGCGCAGCAGCAGCGGGCCGGCGAGCGTGGCGACGACCACGAGCAGCAGGAAAGGGGCCAGCGCCAGCGCGGCATCAAAAACCTGGCCCGACAGCTTGTCGAAGACGTAGTGGCTGTCTCGTCCCACGGCCGGCTCGAACGCGAGGCCGCTTCTCACGATGCCGGAAAGCGACTGGCCCATCTGGCCTGCCGTCATCCACAGTGCAGCGCCGCCGGTCATCAGTACGACGAAGGTCGCCAGCTCACGCGACTGGGGCACCTGCCCTTCTTCGCGGGCCTTTTCCAGTCGCTGTGGCGATGGGGCTTCTGTCCGTTCCTGATCGCTTTCTTCGGCCATCCTGATCTCGCTGGTGGAGAGCCCCGTCGCGCACCATGCGAAACGGGATTACTTAGGATGGATTATCGGCAGCCGCGGGCGCGAGCAATCGGGGAAATAAAGGGGGGTTTACCGGCTATTTCACTGCGGCGGCGGCCGCTGCCGAGGCTTTGGCGGCAGCGGCCGCCTGCGCGGCCGGACCGAAACGGCCAAGTTCGGTTTCGACGTCGGCCCGGTCTTCGACCTGCACCCCCGAGGCTTCCTTGGTGATGGCGTCCTCGGTGCGCTTGTTCATGACGATGATGCTGATGCGGCGATTGATCGGATCGGTGGGGGCCGCTTCGCCAAAGGGCACGGACGAGCCCAGGCCGACCACGCGCAGCATCTTGGCCTCGTTCATGCCGCCGCTGATGAGCTCGCGGCGCGAGGCGTTGGCGCGGTCGGCCGACAGCTCCCAGTTGCCGTAGCCGCGCCCGCCGTTGGCGTAGACCGTGGCGTCGGTGTGACCGGAGAGGCTGACACGGTTGGGCACGTCGTTCAGCACCGCGCCGATTTCGCGCAGGATGATCTTGGTGTAGGGCTGAAGCTCGGCGCTGGCGAGGTTGAACATCGGCCGGTTCTGTTCGTCGACGATCTGGATGCGCAGGCCTTCGGCGGTAATGTCCAACAGAAGCTGGCGCTTGAACTGCTTGAGCGTGGGGTTGGTGTCGATCGCGGCTTCGAGCTTCTGCTTGAGGATGTTCAGACGCTGCGCTTCCAGTTTTTCCAGCTCGGCCTTGGCGGCCTTGAGGTTGTAGGATTTTTTCTCGGCCTCGGCCTCGCCTTTTTTCACCTGGCCGGCCTGGCGCGTGATGTCCTGGCCGCCGCCCTTGATCACGCTGGAGCTGTCGCCGCTGCCGGAGCCGCCCTGCATGGAGACCTTGAGCGGGTTCTTGAAATACTCGGCGATGCCCTCGAGGTCGCCCTTGGCGGTCGATCCCAGCAGCCACATCAGCAGAAAGAACGCCATCATCGCCGTGACGAAATCGGCGTAGGCGATCTTCCACGCGCCGCCGTGGTGGCCCCCTGCCACCTTCTTGACGCGCTTGACGATGATGGGCGCTTTTTGTTCGCTCATGGTGCGGGAACCGGTTCAGCTCCTGGGCACGGTCAGCGCGCTTTGGCGCCCTTGACGTGCTCTTCGAGCTGACTGAACGAGGGACGCTCGGTCGAATACAGCACCTTGCGGCCGAATTCCACGGCGATGGCCGGCGCGTAGCCGTTGATGCTGGCCAGCAGCGTGACCTTTACGGTCTGGTAGATTTTTGTCGATTCGTTGAGCTTCTGTTCGAGCAGGTTGGCGAGCGGGCTGACGAATCCGTAGGCCAGCAGAATGCCGAGGAAGGTGCCGGTCAGCGCCGCGCCGATCAGCACGCCCAGTTCTGCGGGCGGCAGGTGCACCGAGCCCATGGTCTTCACCACCCCCATCACCGCGGCGACGATGCCAAACGCCGGCAGGCCATCACCCAGCTTGGTCACGCTGTGCACCGGGATCTCGCCTTCGTGATGATGGGTTTCGATTTCGTTGTCCATCAGGTTCTCGATCTCGAAGGCGTTCATGCTGCCCGACACCATCAGGCGCAGGTAGTCGGTGAGAAATTCGATGAGGTGATGGTCGGCAAGGATGCTGGGGTACTTGGAAAACAGCGGGCTGCTCTCCGGATTTTCGACATCGCCTTCCACCGACATCAGGCCTTCCTTGCGGATCTTGGTGAGCAGTTCGTACAGCAGGGCGAGCAGGTCCATGTACAGTGCCTGGTTGTACTTGGAACCCTTGAACAGCGTGGGCAATGCCTTGAGCGTGGCCTTGAGCGCCTTGTTGTTGTTGGACACGATGAACGCGCCGATCGCGCCGCCGCCGATGATGATCAGCTCGATGGGATGCCATAGCGTCGCCAGGTGCCCCCCCGCAAGCGCGAAGCCACCGAACACGCACAACAGCACGACAATCCAACCCACTATCACTAACACGATGCTTCATCCTCATCTAACCGGAGCCTGACGCGCCCCCTGCCCGCCTGAATGATGCGCAGGCCGCCGACATGCTTGGAATTCGACCATGGCAAAAAAAACTTGATGGCACAGTCCGTTTATTTTGTCGCCGGCATGTGCCAGGCAAAGAGGGTGTGGCGCGCGCCGTCAGCCAGCGCAATCGTCCGCTCCGGAGGCGGGCCAGCCACCTTGAAGGACAGGCTGACGAACCAGGTTCCGGCGCGCATCTGCGCCTGTGCCTGTGCCCATAGCGCCGGCATGGCTGCCGGGGACAGAAAAGCGAAGACCACGTCGTAGTCGCCAAGATCCAAAGTGGCATAGTCGCGGCGCAGGAAGATTGCCCCGCTGCCCCGCCAGGCGGCGCGCAGCCGGCTGATCAGCCAGGGCGCGGGCGCGATTTCGGTGCCCTCGAAACGGCCCAGCGGAAAGCACGGTTCCAGGTAGAACAGCACATCGCCCAGCCCGCTACCCAGATCGATGAAGCGGAACGGCCGGCCGGCCGGCAACAGGGGGATCAGGGCCTGCCACGCCTTGCGGTCAGATAGGTAGAGCGGCACCCGGGTGCGAAAGCTGCTCCAGAAAAACAGCAGCAGCAGGACAAAGGCGGCGAGGTAAGCCCAGGGCGGCAAGGCCAGGTGCAGCGCGAGCCAGGCGGCGGGCAGAAAAGCCGGATGCAGCACCCACCACCAGGCCGGCTGGCCCAGCCGGCGGCTCAGGGCGGCGGCCAGCCCGCCCTGGACTAGGACGAATCCGGGCAGGGGCACGGCAATATCCACAACACGCGCCAGCCCCCAAAACAGCAGCGCCGCCAGAACGAAGGCGGCACACTGAATCAGCAGGGATTGCAGGCTGACCGGCAGACGATGCATTGCCGGAGGCTGGGCGTCAGGCGGCGTGCAGGCTGGTATGGGCGTCCTGCCCGGCGCGCGCCTTGCGGGTCTTGCCCGCGCGCGCCGGCATGTTGCACAGGCCGCAAACGTAGTCGTGATGCAGGTCGTCGGGATGGACTACGAAGTGGCCGCCGCATGTCTTGCACACGGCGGTTTCCAGCATGCGGCTCTCGAAAAAGCGGTTGAGCGTCCAGGCCCGGGTGAAACTCAGCACCGGCTCGATCTGGTTGGTGTGGACGTATTCCTGATAGAGGCGATAGCTCTTCAGCAGGGCCTCGATGCCGGAAGCTTCGCTGTTTTTGGTGAGATAACGGTGGATGTTGACGAACAGGGAAGCGTGCACGTTGGGCAGCCAGGTAAGGAACCAGTCGGTCGAGAACGGCAGCATGCCCTTGGGCGGCGAGACGCCTTTCACTTCCTTGTACAGCTTGAGCAGGCGCTCGCGCGACAGCGAGGTTTCGCATTCCAGCACCTGCGGGCGGGCGCCGAGCTCGATCAGCTCGATCGCCAGCTGGGTGTCGCGCATTTCGTTCAACAGGCTTTTTTTGCTCATGGCGCCCTCCCCTGCAATGGTGTGAAACGGATTATGCGAACGCTGCAGCCTGCTGGCCTGCCATCAGGATGGCGGCGTGCGATTGCGCAAGCGTGCGGTCCTTGGTGTAGTTGGTGAGCAGGTTGAGCACGGCACCGTCATCGAAGCGGAAACGCGACATCAACATGCCGGAATCGGCGAGCTTGAGCACCTGGGCCGGGGTCAGCGCCTCGATCAGTTCGGCGACATCCTGGCTGATGCCGAGACGGAACACGGCAGTGGTCTTGTCGTGACGGATCATGCTTTGCGCCAGCATGAGGTAGCTGAGATTGACTTCACGCATTTCAGCCAGCATTTCGTCGAGTTTCATGAGTCTGTCCTTCCCGGAAGAGTTTTTTCACCTGCGGGCTAAACCTTGCCCGGATGAATCGTTTTCGGCGGCAGGCCGGGAAAGTTAATGTGGCTGGACGCTGTTTAACTGGACAGAAGCTTTCCGGAAATCGTGTCGGTGTT
>JAIWOL010000024.1 GCA_020216925.1 Thiobacillus sp.
TGTCTTACATGAAGGGCCGGGGCCGGCAAAACCGCTGCGGCTGCGCCGCGCCCCATGAATCATGGAACGCGGGGCAGCCGCGCAAATTCGCCCTTGCCTGAATTTTTGCCGGCCGGCTGCCTCAGCCCCGCTGATAGATGTCCTCGAAGCGCACGATGTCGTCCTCGCCCAGGTAGCTGCCAGACTGCACCTCGATCATATGCAGATCGATCTTGCCGGGGTTTTCCAGGCGGTGCGATGTGCCCAGCGGAATATAGGTGGACTGGTTCTCGGTCAGCAGCGTGACCGAGTCGCCGCAAGTGACGCGCGCGGTGCCCGAGACGACGATCCAGTGCTCCGCGCGGTGGTGGTGCATCTGCAGGGAGAGCTTCTCGCCCGGTTTGACCATGATGCGCTTGACCTGGAAACGCTCGCCGTCGTCGATGCCTTCGTACCAGCCCCAGGGGCGGTAGACCTGTTTGTGGATGAGGTGCTCGCAGCGCTTTTCGGCTTTCAGACGGTCGACCAGCTTCTTCACGTCCTGCACCTGGTCTTTTTTCGCCACCAGCACCACGTCGGCGGTTTCGACGATGACGAGATCGTCCACACCCAGCGCGGCGACCATGCGGGTTTCGGCGCGAACGAAGTTGTTGCGCGCGTTTTCCAGCATCACGTCGCCGCGGGTGGCGTTGCCGGCTTCGTCTTTCGGGGCCACCTCCCACAGTGCCGACCAGGCTCCGATGTCGTTCCAGGCCATGTCGGCCGGCACCACGGCAGCGCATGCCGTCTTTTCCATCACGGCGTAGTCGATCGATTCCGAGGGGCAGGCCTCGAAGGACGCCGGGTCGAGACGCACGAAATCCAGATCGTTTTTGGCGGCGTCGAGCGCCGCCCGGCTGGCGTCGAGAATGTCGGGGCGCAGCTTGCCGAGTTCGGCGATGAAATCCGAGGCCCGGAACAGGAACATGCCGCTGTTCCATAAATAGTCGCCGCAAGCGACATAGCCCTGTGCGGTGGCGAGGTCCGGCTTTTCGACAAAGGCGGCGACCCGGCTGGCTCCCGGGGTGTTGCCGAGCGCCGCCCCTTTCTTGATGTAGCCGTAGCCGGTTTCCGGGGTGGCGGCCACGATGCCGAAAGTGGTGAGATGGCCGTTTTTCGCAGCGTCGGCCGCCACGCGGATGGCGGCATGGAAGGCGGGGATATCGCCGATGAGATGGTCCGCCGGGAGCACCAGCATGAGCGCGTCCGGATCGTCACGCGAGAGCATCAGCGCGGCAACGGCAATGGCGGGGGCGGTGTTGCGACCCGCGGGTTCCAGCACGATGGCTCGCGGTGCCACGCCGATTTCACGCAGCTGCTCGGCGATCATGAAACGGTGCTCGACGTTGCACACCACCAGCGGTGAGGCGATTTCCGGCATGTTCGTCAAACGGTCGACAGTGTCCTGCAACAGACTGCGGTCGCTGGCCAGGGGCAAAAGCTGCTTGGGCAGCGCCGCACGGGACAGGGGCCACAGGCGGGTGCCGGAACCGCCGGAGAGAATCACGGGATGGATCGAAGTCATGGTCGCAGGAGTCGGGTCGAGGTTCGGGATCACTGGCAAATTGCATTCCATACGGCGGCGTCACGACCGCATGGCACGATTGTGCCACGTTTACCGGGACGTTTTTGTTGCAGCGAAAGGATGCCGAAGCGGTACGCTTGTATCATGCGGAGCACGCTCAAGAAGTTTCGGACGGCTCCGTAATTGAGTTCAATACCGGTTTCAGGCTGGCTTCGGTGGGCCAGTCCGGACAGGTAGGTTTCTCTTGCAGCTTATCCCGGTACGGGGTTTTCCCCAGGCGCTCCTCCTCCTGCCACACCGGGTTTTCAGCGGCGCTCGGTGGCGCCGCTTTTTTTATTGCGCCATCAAGATTGCGCAATCAAGGCAAGCCTCAAAAGGCGCGCGCACGGCAGGCTTTGAAGCTGGCCTGTCGGCAGACCTGCCCGCCTAATGTCCGCTCCCCGCAAGCGCCCGTGAGCCTGTGTGGGCGCGCATCCTCCCGCGCACGCGCCGCACCTGGCCGCAGCGCATTGTCGGTTGGCATGTTAAGCGGCGACCGCTTCCTCGTAACCGAGTTTCACCTGGCCGTTGGCGTCAAGGTCGATGATGACCTTGCCGCCGCCGGCAAGCCGGCCAAACAGCAGCTCGTCCGCCAGCGCACGGCGGATGGTGTCCTGGATCAGCCGGGCCATGGGACGCGCGCCCATTTTCGGATCGAAACCGTGCCTGCCAAGGTAGGACTTGAGCGCATCGGTGAACACCGCCTCGACCTTCTTCTCGTGGAGCTGCTCTTCGAGCTGCATCAGGAACTTGTCGACCACCTGCAGGATGACCGGCTCGTCGAGCGGCGCGAAGGGGATGATCGCGTCGAGGCGGTTGCGGAATTCGGGCGTGAACATGCGCTTGATGTCCTCCATTTCGTCGCCGCGCTCGCGCGCATTGGAAAAGCCGATGGTGGCCTTGTTGAGCGTTTCTGCCCCCGCGTTGGTGGTCATGATGAGCACCACGTTGCGGAAATCCGCCTTGCGGCCATTGGTGTCGGTGAGCGTGCCGTGGTCCATCACCTGCAACAGCACATTGAAGATGTCCGGATGCGCCTTTTCGATTTCATCCAGCAGAACAACCGCATAGGGATGCTTGTTGACCTGTTCCGTGAGCAGGCCGCCCTGATCGAACCCGACATAGCCGGGCGGCGCGCCGATGAGGCGGCTGACGGCATGGCGCTCCATGTATTCGGACATGTCGAAGCGGATCAGCTCCACGCCGAGCACATAGGCGAGCTGGCGCGCCACTTCGGTCTTGCCGACGCCGGTGGGGCCGGAAAAAAGGAAGCTGCCGATGGGTTTCTGCGGATTGCCGAGGCCGGAACGCGACATCTTGATCGCCGCTGTCAGCGCGTCGATGGCTGCGTCCTGGCCAAATACCGTGGCCTTGAGGTCGCGGTCGAGCTTGGCGAGCGAGGATTTGTCGTCGGTCGACACGCTCTTGGGCGGAATGCGCGCGATCTTGGCGATGATGTCCTCGATTTCCTTGGGCGTGATGACACGTTTTTGCCGCGACTTGGGCAGGATGCGCTGGGCGGCGCCGGCTTCGTCTATGACGTCGATGGCCTTGTCCGGCAGGTGGCGGTCGTTGATGTAGCGCGCCGCCAGCTGGGCGGCGGTGGTCAGCGCCGCTGCCGTGTATTTGACGCCGTGGTGATCCTCGAATCGCGACTTGAGCCCGCGCAGGATGGCCACGGTTTCAGCGACCGAGGGCTCGGGCACGTCGATTTTCTGGAAGCGCCGCGAGAGCGCGTGATCCTTTTCGAAAATGCCGCGGTATTCGCTGTAGGTGGTGGCGCCAATGCAGCGCAGCTGGCCGGACGACAGCGCCGGCTTGAGCAGGTTGGAAGCGTCGAGCGTGCCGCCCGAGGCTGCGCCGGCGCCGATCAGGGTGTGGATTTCATCGATGAAAAGGATGGCGCGCTGGTTGTCGGCCAGTTGCTTCAACACGCCTTTGAGGCGTTGTTCAAAGTCACCCCGGTACTTGGTGCCGGCGAGCAGCGCGCCCATGTCGAGGGCGTATACCGTGCTCTGCGCCAGGATTTCGGGCACCGAACCTTCGATGATGCGGCGCGCCAGGCCTTCGGCGATGGCGGTTTTGCCGACCCCGGCCTCGCCTACCAGCAGCGGATTGTTCTTGCGGCGGCGGCAGAGGGTCTGGATCACGCGCTCCAGTTCATGATCGCGCCCGATGAGCGGATCGATCTTGCCGGCCAGCGCCTGGGCGTTGAGATTCTGCGCAAAGCTGTCGAGCGGCGAGGCCTGCCCGGATTCGGCGTTGGGCTCGGCGGCGGGTTCGTCCGGGCGGGGAGCGGGTTCGCCCTGCGGGGTCTTGGTGATGCCGTGGGAGATGAAATTGACGATGTCGAGCCGGGTTACCCCCTGCTGCGACAGGAAATACACGGCGTGCGAATCCTTTTCGCCAAATACGGCGACCAGCACGTTGGCACCGGTGACTTCTTTTTTGCCCGAGGACTGCACGTGCAGGATGGCGCGCTGGATCACGCGCTGGAAGCCGAGGGTAGGCTGGGTGTCGACCTCGCCCTCGCCGCCGACCTTGGGCGTGTGCTCGTCGATGAACCTGCCGATCTGCTCGCGCATGACGTCGAGATTGGCCCCGCAGGCGCGCAGCACTTCGGCGGCGGAGGGATTGTCCAGCATCGCCAGCAGCAGGTGCTCCACCGAAATGAATTCGTGGCGCTTCTGCCGTGCATCCATGAACGCCATGTGCAGCGTAACTTCGAGTTCCTGGGCAATCATCTAACTCTCCTCCATCGTACATTGCAGCGGATGCTGATGCTGCCGTGCAAAATCCACCACTTGCTCGACCTTGGTGTGGGCAATGTCCCGGGGGTACACCCCGCACACTCCCACACCCTCAGTATGCACTTTGAGCATGATCTGCGTCGCCCGTTCTTGGTCGATGCCGAAAAACTTTTTGAGGACGTATACGACGAATTCCATCGGCGTGTAGTCGTCATTGAGCAGCAGAACCTTGTACAGCGGCGGCGGTTTCGCCCGGGTTGCAACCGGTTCCAGTAGGGTAGTGCTTTCTTGCTTGGTTGCCATAGCCGGAATAAGCCTTGGATACAGGCCTTATTTTGAGGACACGGAGGGAATTATCAAGCCCGGCGGCAGTAGGGCCAAGACGGGCGGCGTGGCAACAGCCCGGAGTGCCCGCGGCGGACGCCGCGGGCGGAGGGATTACTTGTCGGTTTTGTCTTTCTTTTCGGCCTTTGCCGCCGCCTTGGCAGCCCTTTCGGCGTCCCTCTGCTTGATCTCGGCCATGCGTTCGCGCCACTCGGCGAGGTCTTCATCTTCGATCTGCAACTGGATCGCAGCGGCTTCCAGCGGGGTCAGCTTGTTGTCCAGCATCCGCCGCATGAGTTTGCCGCGCGAACGCGAGAGCAGGCGTTCGGTCTGGGCCGTGGAAAGCTTGCTGGCTTTTTCGAGGTATTCGTCTGAAGGTGTTTTGGCCATGGTTAAGTTCCCTGTAAGGTTGGAGATTCCGCCCTTGGAAGATTAGCGCGAAAATCGCTTTTCGCGCTACCTCGGCTGTGTTAAGGCCGCATCGGAGGCCGACAACTTTTCGCGGTCGGCCGCATCGCGCCAGGTTTCCAGCAGATTTTCCACCTCCACGCGCCTGAGTCCGGTGAACGGCTCGGCCTGCGCCAGCGCGTCCTGGCAGGTTTTGTCACGGTATTTCACCATCATTTCGCGCGACAGCGTGTAGAGCCTGCCATTGTGCGTGCGGCATACACCGAGCGCCTGCTGGACTCCCTTCAGTTGCGACTCGACCCCCTTTTTGGCGGATTCGGTCTGCGCCAGCGTCTGCGACGCGGCCTGGAGACTCGTCTGCGCCTGGGCAAGCCTGGCCTCGGTTTCCGCCAGCCGCGCCTTGATCGATTCGATCTCCCCCTGTGCGGCCTTGAGATCGCGCTCGGCGCGGCTGCGCGCGGCGCGTTCGCCCGAAAGTTTCTTTGCCGCCGTTTTCGCCTTGTCGAGCTCGCGCTCGAGTTTGTCCTTGTCAGCCAGTGCTGCGGCCTTTTCCTGTTCGGCCTGCACGCGTGACTGCTCCACCTGCTGTATCTGCTGCTGCATGCGGCGCAGCAACTGCTTTTCGCGGTTCTCCGTGGAAGCCTGCGCCGGCATGGCGCCCAGGGCAAGGATCAGGGCGTAGAGAATAACGGGTTTCATCTGGACGACTCCGCACTAAGCCGACCGGGGTCGGCACCCAGTTTCAACAGCAGGCGCACCATGTCCTGATCGTTGTACGCCGAAGCCAGCCACAGCGGGGAATGCAGGTAGCGGTTGCCGGATTCGATCGGCGCACCTGCGCGCACCAGCATTTCCACCATGTCGCCCTGCGCCGTGGTAGCGGCTAGCGCCAGCGGCGTCAGCCCGTCGCGGTCGTACAGGCCGAATCCGGAACGGGCGCGCGCCAGCTCGGTTGCAATGTCGAGGCGTCGCAGCCGAACTGCGCTGTGCAGCGCAGTATCTCCGTCGACGTTGCGGATGTAGGAGTCGGCGCCCGCCCGCAGCAGCATGCGCACCAGCAGCAGGCTGCCCTGCCGCACCGCCAGGCCCAGCGGCGTGAAGCCCCGCCCGCGGACGTCGGCGTGAGCACCGGCGTCCAGCAGCAGCTGGACCAGTTCGGGGTTGTCCTGCTGGACGGCGAGCAGCAGCGCGCTGTCGCGCTGCACATCCTGCGCGTTGGGATTGACGCCGCGCTTGAGCAGCGCGCGCACGGTTTCGGCATCGCCTGCGCGCACCGCGTCCATCAGCGCCCGTTCCTCGCGCTGGGGCAGGCGTGGCGGCAGGTAATTGCCGTCGGCCTGGATGATCTCAAACCGCTCGGGCAGGTGGCCGCTGCGCGCCCGCGGCGGCGCGGATTGTGACGACGGCACGATCCAGTCAAGCTCGCTCGTCTCCCACGGCTCGATCGCCCAGGCGCACGGCGCAAGGAAAAGGCCGGCCAGCAGCAGTCTAGAAGCGCGCATTGAGGTCGAGCTGCAACACGTCGATGGACAGGGGCAGTCCGCTGATCTGGTCGGATGACATCCAGCGCGCCGACAGCCAGATGTTCTTGTCGAGGCCGTAGGCACCGCCAATCATGAAGCCTTTGTGATTGGTACCGCCGAGGTGGAAGTCCGAGTCGGTGAAGGCGTCGAGCACCGCGTCGCGCTGCAGGTAACGGTAGCCGACGAAGGCCTGCCATTCGTGACGCAGGCTGGTCCGGGGGTAGCCGACGGTGAGCTTGGCCTGGTAGCCGTCGACCTCTTTTTTGAGGCTTTGCCCGGTGCGGGCGAGAATCTCGCCACGGTCGAAGCCGATGTTGCGCGCCCAGTCGAAGGAACCGATCACGTGGACAGGGTCGAACTGCGCGAAATCCGCCACCAGGGTGAGGTTGGCGATACGGTAGTCGGATGCCAGCGCCCAGAGATTGGTGGTTGCGTTGCCGTCATTGTCGATATTGAACAGGCTGTTGCCCTTTTGCCGGAACTGCGGCGCAGTGGCGTTGTTGAAAGTGTCGTTGAGCGCGGGGTTGCGGATGCCGGCAATGTTCTGGTAGTGATAGTAGGCCGCGCCCAGCTTGAAGCGCTGGTGCACGTTTGGCGTCCATTCCATGCCCATCTGCGCGCCATAGAGCCATTTGTCGCGTGCCTTCACAGCGGTGCTGGCCTCGATCTCCTGGAGCGGAAACACGCCCGCCGCGACAAAGGGCTTGAACACTCCCTCGGCTTTCGCCCACGGCGTGTAGCGGACGGCGGCGCCTTCGAAGTTGAGGTCGTCGTCCCACACCAGGTCGGTGCCGAAGAAGGGGTTGGGAATGCGGCCCGCGCTGATGCTCAGGTCGTCGAGCGGGGTCAGCTTGAGGAACGCCCGGTCGAGCACGAGCGTGTATTTGTTGCCCGTCGTACCCAGCGTCTGGTTGGTCGAAACCGGGTCGGCTGTGTTGCCGGTGGTGATGCGCACCCCGGCGTCGACCATGGACGTGACGTTCGCATTGAGCCCCAGCCGCAGGCGGATGCGCTCGCGGTGGCGATCTTCAAGGGTGTTGGAAATGTTCTGGCCGGCGGACTGGAAGACGGCTTCGGGCGCGTTGTTTTTGGAGAACAGGTCAGCCTGGTAGCGCACGCGGATATCGCCGTCCCATTTCAGCCTGTCCAGCCATTCCGGCACGGCGTTGACGTCGCCCCAGCGTTCGAGCTTGGCCTGCGCCACCACTTCCTGCCGCACCTGTTCGCGGATTTCGCGTTTGACGGTTTCCGGCACGTAGGTGACGCGCACCACGCCTTTTTCGGCTTCGGCCTCGGCGGCTTTCTGCTGCGCGGCCTTTTCCGCCGCCTGCTGTTTTGCCTTGGCGAGCATGGCGTCGGCGGCGTCCTGCTTCAGCACGCCCTGCTCCACCAGCAACTGGATGAGGTTGAGCGTGGTCTCGTGCAGCATTGCCACGCGCGCGCGGTCGTCGTCGGCGGCCCAGACCGGGCCGGTACAGGCAGCGCTGACAGCGAGGGTCAGCAGGGTTTTACGCAGTTTCATCTTTCCTCTTTCCAGCAAAAACGTCGGCAAGGTGTTGCCGACCTACGGCTGCGGCAGGCACGTCGCCGCAATGCAACGGGTTCCGCGCCGAGACTTTCGTTTCCTCGTTCTCAAGCGCGCGAGGTCACGCGGATTTTCACCGGCTGCGGCATATCCGCCGGCGGCCCCTCGCGCAGGGCGCGCATGTCGCGCAATGCATCCTTCAACACCTCGTCGGCGCGGATATCGCCCGTGCTGTCGTCCAGCGTGGCGCGGGTGACGCGTCCGGCGCCGTCGAGCCAGATTTTCACCACCACCTTGTAGCTCTTGTTTTTCAGCGCCTCGTTGCGCGCCAGCGCGCGCTGGAAGGCATCGTTCACCGCCTCGTTCAGCAGCGCGTCGTACCAGGCCCAGGGGTTGCCGCGTCCGCCGCCGCTGCCGGCCAGCGTCGGCGTGCCGCGCGTGCCGCCCACGTCGAGTCCGCCCTCGGCACCCTCGCCCACGTTGAGCGGCGCGGGCGCGGCTTCGGCCGGTTGCGGCTCCGGCGTGGGGTCGGGCTCGTTCATCTTCACTTCTTCCTTGATCTCCGGCTCGGGCGGCTTCTGCTCGGACGGGGGCGGCGGCGGCGGAGGCGGCGGCTTGACCAGGGTGATCTGCTGCACTTTCATTTTTTCCACCGGGCCCTTGGGCGTGAGCTGATCCTTCAGCCACAGCGCGATCAGCACCGCCACGGCCAGCGCCAAGGCCACGCCGCCCCAGCGCATCCACGCCGGTTTGCGCTTGTCCTCGTCCATGTTCTATCTGGCCGCCGGCTGGGTGACCAGGCCCATTTGCGTGATGCCGATCTGGCCCAGCATGTCCATCACTTCCATGACCCGGCCGTACTGCACCACGGTGTCGCCCTTGATCACCACCGGCAGCTCGGGGTTGGCGGCCTTGGCGGCGGCAAGCTGGGTGCGCAACTCGTCCATCGTCACCGGGTAGGTGTCGAGGTAGACCTGCCCGTCCTGCGCCACGCTGATGGCCTTGGTTTTGGGCTTGGACAGGCTGGGCGCGTCGGAGGCTTTCGGCAGGTTGACCTTGATGCCGGAAATCGACGCGGTGGTCATGATGATGAAGATGACCAGGAGCACGTAGGCCAGGTCGAGCATCGGCACCACGTTGATTTCGTCGTAGGGTTTGTCCTCGTCCTGAACCTGCATGACCTTACCCTCAGCGCGAGTAGTTCTCGGCGAGCTTGGTCACCAGCTCGTCGATGAACACGCGCATGTCCGAGGTGATCGTCTTGATGCGCGAATTGAGATAGTTGTAACCGAACAGCGAGGGGATCGCGACGGCCATGCCGGCGGCGGTGGCCATCAGCGCCGCCGCGATGCCCGGCGCAATGGAATTGACGTTGACGTCGCCGGTGGCGGCGATCACCGCAAAGGTGATCATCACCCCCAGCACCGTGCCCAGGAGACCGATGAAGGGGCCGCCCGAAATGGCGATGGTGAGCAGCACCATGAGCTTGTTGAGTCGCGTGGTTTCACGCACCAGACCGGTATCGAGGCTGGCGCGGATGGAGTCGAGCGCCTGCGGCGAGAGATTTTTCGCGTTGTCCTTGAGGTGGGACGCATCGGTATCGCGGAAGCGGTGCGACAGCTCCTGCGCGGCGATGTGATAGAGCCGGTACAGCGAGGATTCGCGGAAAGTCGAGGCCATGCCGTTGGACTTGTCGATGGCGCCCAGGTCGGTCGACAGCTCGCGGAACGCCTGCATGAACTGGCGGTTGGCGCGGTCTACCTTGTTCACGTAGAACGTCTTGGCGATCATGATCATCACCGCAAACACCAGCATCACCGCCAGAATGCCGATGGCCACCCAGCCGTCGAGCGTGAGAGCCGCAAACAGCGTGCCCCAGATGCCGCCATGCCCGCCGTCGCCGCTGGCCTCGTCCTCGCCCAGCGCCACCAGCGTGCCTTCGGGTCCCTGCGCGGCAGCGACCGCCACCCAGGCGGCAGAACGTGCCGCGCCGGACACCTGGACTTCGTCGGCCTCGCCCCGGTAGCCGTTGCCCAGCGCGAGCGGCCCGGTCGGCAGCACCGCGCCGCCCGCTTCGCCCGCGGCTTTGCCTTCCACATACAGTTTCAGCGCGCCGCCTTCGACGACCACGGCCACGTGCTGCCATTTACCCGCAGCGAGCGGCGCGGGGGCCGTCGCGCTCGCGCCGCCTGCCTGCGCGGTGAGCACGCCGCCCGCCAGCGACAGCGAAAAGCCGCCCGCCCGCATCAGCGCGCCGTCGAGCGATTCCGGCTTGACCCACAGCGACACGCTCCAGCCGCCCTGCGCCGGCACCGGCGGCAGCGTCAGCGACTGGCCGTCGGCGAACTTCACGCCGCCGTTGGCGAACGACGCCGCGACACGGCTGCCGGTAAACGCCGTGGCGTTCGCGCCGGCCGGGCCGCTATCCGCCGGATTGCCCGCCGCCTCGTTGAAGTGATACACCGCCGAGGCCGCGTCGTAAGTGCCCTTGGCGTCGGACGCCGCCGGCGCTTCGGGATTGCCGAAATACAGCCAGGCCTCGGTGCTGGCGCCGAGTTTGGGCAGCTTCACCCAGACCAGGCCGAGCTGGTTGACGACGTCCCATTTTTCGATGTGGAATTTGAGCGCGGTAGCATCGTCGCCCGCCACCACGCGCAGGTCGCTGCCGTCCTCGCTGGCCGAGAGGAAATCGAAATTTCCGGTATGCAGGCGGATCAGCACCGGCGCGTCCGCCACCTCGCCCGCCGGATTCGTCAGAGTGATTTTCTTGCGCGCCGCCCAGTCGTCATTCCACCAGGCGTGGGCAGTGAGCGAAAAAAACGACAGCAACAACGCGAACGCGGATACCAGGAAACGCATGGGAATTCGACCGGGTTGAACCAAGCCCTTGATTTTCCCGGTGCACGATGACAGACGATGGAAACGAAAATGGCCCGAACGGGCCATGGCCGCCAGCCCGTGACGCACGGCTACGGCGTAGGGCGGCAACACCTTGCCGCCGCAACGGGCGGTGGCGAGCGAACATGTCGGGAAAATCTTCCCCGTAAAGGGGAGGCCGTGGTTGTAAGCCGCTGAAGCGGCAACAACACACGCACTCCCGACCCACGGCGTGGCGTAGCGATCAGCGATCGCCAAAACGGTACGGGTACCCGAAGCCGCCCGTGCCGTGCGACTACATGCCCTGGCTTACTGCTTGCGGCGACGCGCCGCCCAGCCCACCAGTCCCAGACCGGCGAGCAGCATGGCCCAGGTTTCCGCTTCGGGCACGGGTGCGGTGTAACCCGCGAGGTCGGCCGCCGATACCTTGTAGGCATACAGCACGCCGGGAATCAGGCTGTAGCCGGTGGGATCGCTCACGGGCGTCGTGGTGACGCTGCCGTTGCTTGCCACGGCAAAACAGTTGATCGTCGTGCCCAGATCGCACTGCATGCGCTGACCGGTCGCGGGGTTGAAGTAAATATCGAACTGCGTGCCGGTGCCGTTTTGCGTCACCGAGTAATCGTTGTCGGTGCCTGCCAGCAGCAGATAGGCGCCATCGTCGAGACGCGGCCCGATCGCCAGCCCTTCCCATTTTTCCGGTGCAAGCCCGCCCAGCGCCGCGAGGGAGTTGGCCGCCAGATCGAGGAAAGGCGCCGCGCTCTTGCTCGCCGGCGTGAACACCGCGCCCGCCGCGTCGAGGTCGATCGCGGAGACATCGCTCGCCCCGGCCAGATCGATGATGTACACCTTCTTGCTGGGCGAGGCCAAATCCGAATCCACGCCCAGGCCGCGGTTGTTGCGCTCCAGCACCATGAATTCGTGATCGTTGATCGCCACCAGCGAGGAAATTCCGCGCCCCTGGCTCGATCCTTCCATGCGGTAGGCGTACTGCGCCACGGCTGAACCGGTGTCGTTGTCGAATTTGACGATGCGGTTGTACACGCCGCTGCTGCCGCCTTCGTCCAGCATCGCGCTTTGCAGCATGGCAAAGGTGTAGCGGCCATCGGGCGACACCGCCAGCCCCTCGAAGCCCCGGTTGCTGCGTTTACCCAGCGAATTGCCGGTGTTGTCGGCGTAGTTGGGCACATTGCCCGCGCTGCGCGGCACGATATTCGAAGGCGTGGTGTAGGCGCGCACCTGGTTGCCGTTGCGGTCGAATTCGTACAGCGACGGGCCGTATTCGTCGGACACCAGCATGTTGCCGTTGCGCGGATTGATCACAAAGCCCTCGGGGTCGAAGGCATTGCCGAGCTGGTTCGTCGGGCTCGGCAGCAGTCCATTCAGCGCATTGCCGGCGTTCGAAAACTTGATCGTCTGCGCCACCTGGAAATTGGAGATCGCGCCGGTATTCATGTCCACGTCGAGCGTGAAACGCTGCACCCGCGTTTCGTAATTCAGGATGCCGCCGCCCGGACCACGGTCGGACAGGCCCCACCACTGGTTGCGGTTGGGATCGTAGTAGAGGTCCGAAAAGTAGCCCAGGCGGCTGTTCAAACCGGTGTCGCCCGACAGGTCGGCAAGACCGCCCGGCAAGGCCAGTCCGTTGACGAACGCTACCGGCGCGGCCTGTGCAGCCGCGGAAAACAGAAGCCCCGCCAGCAGGGCGGAAAGGGGGTTGAGGCGCATGGTTTCTCCCTTGGATTTACATGTCGCGTGGTGTGCATACAAATGCGGATCGACGCAACATAGCGGGCCATCATTAAAACATTTGCATCCTGGATGCGTCCTTGCATGAGCCGAACGGATCATGCAAGGACCGGCTTCGATATCTGCTTGTCGGGAAAGCTGCGGCATCCGTACCTGCGACTGCGGCGGCAAGGTATTGCCGCCCTACGACTTTCCCGACGTCCGCTGCGGTATCCGTCCTCGCGCCCGCGGCGGCAAAGTGTTGCCGCCCTACGACTGCCGCCCTGCGCCGTAGGTCGGGAGTGCGTGTGTTGTTGCCGCTTCAGCGGCTTACAACCACGGCCTCCCCTTTACGGGGAATACTTTCCCGACATGTTCGCTCACCACCGACTGTTGCGGCGGGAAGGTATTCCCGCCCTACTCGCCGTAGCCGATCACCTCGGCGGAAATGAAGGTGGGCTTGAAGGCATTTTTCATCTCTTCGGCCGCGCGCACAGCTTCGGCGAGGTTCTGCGACAGCGCGGCGGTCGCGGATGTGGCCTCGGAGCCGATGTTGCCGGCGCCGGTGGCGGCCGCTGCCGCCGCGCCGTCGTTGGAAATCGGCACGCCGGCCGACACCCCGCCCACCTGGATGTTGTCGGCACCGACCACCTGCTGCGCCGCGATGGTGAGGTTGCCGCCAGCGCGGATACCTGCATCGCCCGCGTTCACCTCGCCGCTGGGCGCGACGAGATAAACGTCGCTGTTGCCCCCCAGCGCACCGATGCCGCTGCCGGAAATCGACTGGCTGACGTCGAGCACGAAGTTGCCGTTCTTGTCGATGCGCAATTGCGGCGGCGGGGTGGCGCTGACGGTCTTGGCACCCTTGCCTGCGTCGATATTGCCCTTGGCCGACCACAACAGGATGTCCCCGTCGCCAATGGTGAAGACGCGGCTGCTGTTGACCGCGAAATCGCCCAGCGTATAGGCCTCGATTTTGCCGCCTCGCACGGTCATGATGCCCAGGTCGGCAGCGGAACGATTGAAGCCGGTTACACTCGCCAGGCCGGCATTGACGCCGCCGCCTGGCGCGAGCATGCGGATGCCGCCGCCCTGCTCGGTTTTCATCTGGCTGAAAAAGAGGCTGATGTCGCCGTCGTAGGTCAGCGGCGCGCCGGTCGTTCCGGCGGGGAACAAGGACGCGATCGCGGCGTCGCCCCGGCTGTAATCCTTGCTCGTCGCGCTTTCCTTTGCCGAGGCCGCCAGTTCGGCAAAGAAATCGCCCAGCGCGGCGTCGGTGTAGCGCAACAGGTCGAGCGGCAGCGCGTTGCCGTCCTTGTCGTGCGCGGCCGCACCCGCCACGGCGAGCAGATCGGCGCCGCCTTCAGGCAGATAGGGGTTGGCGAGGTTGCCGCGCGTCAGCACGCCCTGCGAGGCACCCAGGTCGATATCGCGGCCGGCGATCAATTCCAGCCGTCCCGGTCCGCCGATGGCGATGCGCGCTGCGCTGTCCGAAGCGATGGCACCGGTGATCGGGTCGCGGTTGGTGGCGAACGCGATATCGCGACCCGCCACGAAGCGGGTCGCGTGATTCCCGCCCAGGTTCTGTCCCACGACCGTGGTATCGAGAATGTCGCGGCCGGCCTGGAATACGGCAGATTCGGCCAGCACCGCGAACACCTGCGGGCTGGGCTGGCCGACGATATCGCCATTTTTCGCTACCACGTAAACCGGATTCGGATCGTTGCGGTGCAACAGTTCCGGACCGTGCGCATCGCTTTCCTTTTCGGGCAAGGTCGTCAATGCACCGATACTGGCAATGCCGCGAACCGGTCTTCCGAGCACGGGAATCTGCGTGGGCGACAGATCCGATTGCGTGACTGGACGCCCGCCCTGTTTTTCGATCGACGCGCCGGCCAGCAGCCGCAGGTCGCCCGTCGCGGTCGGCATCAGCGTAAACCCGTCGCCGATTCGCAACGACCCCGCGAGGGCGATCGCGTCCAGCGTGCCGGGGTAGAATCCCAGCCCCGCCGTGAAGTTCGAGTTCAGGGCGTAGGCACTCGCGAGGCCGGCATAATCATTGCGCACCGCGTTGTCTCCAGCCACCGCCAGTACGCGCGCCGCGTCCGAATCGCCGTAGGTAACGAAATAGCTTTCCCGGTTTTGACCGCCGCTCCCCGACAGGTTGCCGGCAGACTGGGGAACCAGCGAAGGATTGAGCACAGCGTCAAGTCGGACGCCTGCGCGTGCAATCGCATCGGCGCTGGCGTCGCCCAGCGACAGCACGGTGCCGACCGTCTCGGTGCCGCGCGCCAAGCCCTCCTTCAGCGATCCGCCGGACCGCAGGACAGCCGTTCCGCGATCGGCGTGGAAGAGGCCGCCCTCGATGTCGCCGCCCGCGCGCACCTCGAGATCGCCGCCACCCTGAATCACCTGCAAACCGACATTCACCGGTTGGTTGGGGGCAACCGGCTGGCGTGCGTTGGTCGCCGTGGCCGCCAGCAGATTGGACACCTTCCCGCCGGCCTCTACCAAAACATCGCCGCCGCCCAGTGCCCCCACGCCGTTCTTGAACTGGGCGACCTGCGGCCACCAGCCCGGTGAACGCGCCAGGGGCCCCGAAATGACGTTGCCCTGACGATACAGCCAGTCCGTAATCAGCCCCGATGGTCCCGCCAGGGATTCCACCGCGCCGCCTGCGCGGACGCGCACGTCGCCGCCGCCCGTGGGGAAAGCGGCGCCTGACAGGCCGGTGAGCGTGAATCCCGGCACGGCCGGCGTGTTGTAGCCCGCCGAGTAGAGCGCCGCGCCGCTTTCCAGCACCACGTCGCCGGCCGAGGCGAGGTCGATATCGCCGGTTCCGGTACGCAGCAGTTTGTTGGCTGCCAGCCTGATCTGCGCCATGCCTGCCTCGCGCCGGGTCGCCAGCGGATCGGCTGCGGCCGTGGCGGCACCGGCAACCAGCCTCGCCGACCAGCCGACCGGGCTCGATTGCAGCAGGCCCGCGCTCGTCGCCGTGTTGAAACCGTCGCTCAGATTGGCGTTGAGCCGAAGCGAACCGCCGGCACGCACGGTCAGCACCCCCGCTTCGCCAGCGTGGCGCAGGGAATTGAGGTTCCAGTCGGACGACAGACGGATATCGCCGCTGCCGGCCACGCCAGCCACGGCGGCATTGCGCACCTCGACACCCGGACGCAGGCGGAAACGTGCCGTACCGGTATCCAGCGCGCCTTTCAGTGCGGCGACATCGACCGCCCCGACGAAGGCGTCGTTGTCCGCCTGCACGCTCGCGAGTCCCAGCGAAGTTCCGGCGGAGGCGCCCGCGGCCAGCTCGGCCACGCCGTCGTAGACCTTGAACGCTTCGACGTCGACGGTTTCGGCGCCGACGATGCGGCCGTTGCGTGCGCCCAGCGCCACGCCGGTTCCCGCGCCCGCGCCGGTACGCGCCGCGCGCAGGTTCACGCGGCCGGCG
>JAIWOL010000185.1 GCA_020216925.1 Thiobacillus sp.
GCGCCAGTTTCAGGTGCATGCACAGACAACCGACGCAGCCCAGTTCGATCTGGCAATGCTGGATGCCGTGGCAAGTCTGTTCGAAATCATTCTGGCCGATGCCGATGTATCCGCCTCCTATAAATCAGCCATCGCCCAGTTGCAGATCCCGGCGCTGCGCGTGGCCCTTGCCTCGCCCGATTTTTTCAGCGACGACAGTCACCCGGCTCGCCTTACCCTGGATTTACTGGGACTGTTCTCAAAACGATTCCCGGTAGAACACCTCTCGCACCAGACCGCGCTCGCAGAAGTCGAATCCGTATGCTTCGCCGTTGTCCACGCGCCCACCCGGCAAATCGAGGCGTTTGCCGATGCCCATGACCATCTGAGCGCCTGGCTGAATGCCGAAAACGCGCGGGCCGATGCAGCCATGGCGGCAGACATCGCCCGTCTGGAACAGATTGAGCGCCAGGAGCTGGGAACGCTGCTTGCACTGGAAAACCTGCGTGACCTGACCGCCCGCTATCCTGCCCCGGCGTCGGTGCTGCGCCAGCTCGAAATGGCCTGGATACCTTACATGGCCGCGCTCTATGTAGAAGAGTCTGGCGAAGGACCTGCCTGGCGCGATGCCTGCGCCACGCTGCTCAATCTCTTTCTGAGCCTGCAAGCCCCTGCCGACAGGGCCACGCGCGAGCAGCGCCTGGAAACCCTGCCGGGCATCAACAGCGCCCTGCGGAAAGGGCTCCTGTCGCAGCACGCCGCCCCTGAACAGCTGCGGGAATTTTTTGCCGCGATCACGGCGACACAGGAATGCTGGATACGGCCCGATGTCAGCCACCCAGAAACACCGGTCAGCCACTTCGAACCGTCTTTCGCTGCCTTGTCCAACCGGGAAGCCCAGGGCCGACACGCAGTCGAACCTGCGCCGCCCGATCAGGCCCGGCAGCAGGCCGACTCGCTCAGGGAAGGCGACTGGGTCGACTTCGATCCGCCCTACGAAGGGCTGGATACCGCCCGCGTTGCCTGGGTTGGCGTGCGCGGATACCTGCTTTTCTGCGACAGCGAGGGAGAAACCCGCTTTTCGCTCGACAGCGCCCAGCTTGCCGAGGCCATTCGCGCGGGGCATGCCGCAATACCGGAGCAGTCGCTCACCCGCAAAGCCATGTTTTACCTACGGGAAAATCTCCAGAATCGCTGATTCAACAGCGCGTTCAATTCGCCCTAAAGTTTCTTCCCGGGATGCCGTTAGTCAGTTGAGCGGTTGTGTATCCGGAATCCGGATCCTCCGCCGACACCGAACAGGGCAAACCCGTCGCGAGGCGGGGACGCAAAGTTTCCGGTCTCGCAGTCCGTGCGAGACAGCGGGACTGCCGGGCATTTCTGATCTGCTCCCCCCTATTCCAGTCGGCCAACCGCGCGGAACCCGAGAGGTGACCCCATGGAGCCTGACATGCCTGACAATTCATCCGTCGTCGTTAACCTCAACCAGTTCGAACGCCATCGCCGCACCCAGGCTTCGGCCGAATCGCTGAGCCAGTTGCACGCCTGCCGGGACCAGTTGATCGAAGGGGTGACCCGCGCCCTCACCCGCCACGCCGAAGCCATGGAAAACACCCTGCTCGCGATGGCCGACCGTTCGCCCTTGCTGGACACCCGAAATACTTACTTTGGCGCCCAGGGCATACTCAACAAACGCGCCAATGAATTGCTCGCCGCCTGCAAGGACGCCTACTGCGAGTCGTTCCAGAGCGCCGCCGGCCTGCGCGACAGGCCCGCCGGCAGCGCACCGGCGGAACTCTCCCTCTCGCTCGTGGAAGACCAGGATTTTGAGCTGACGCTCGCAGTCGACAAGGCCGCGTCCCGCCTGCGCTACAACTGCGCCGAGGAACTGGTCGCACTGGACGCGCGCATTGCCCACCTGCTCGGCCGCGCCGACCTCGCCGAGAACGACAATCCGCTGGGCCCGCGCGCACTGTGCGAAAGCCTGCTCGAAGGCATCGGACGCATGGGGGTCGAGCAGAACATCCGCATCGTGCTGTTGAACCAGTTCGACCTCGTGCTGACCACCGAACTCGCCGCCATCTACCAGGGCATCAACCGTCACCTGGCCGAGCATGGTGTGTTACCGGACATCAAAGTAGGGCTCAAAAGGCGCGCCTCGGCCCAGCCATCCCACGCCGGACCGGCTCACGGGGGTGGCACGCACTCTGCCGGCTCCGCCGCGCCCGCCAACGACATGTTGCGCCTGTTCGAGCAACTGGCTGGCGGCATGGGAGCGCCTGGCGGCGGCAGTCTCGCAACGTCAGGCCATGCAGGCAGAAGCGGCGAAGCCACCCTGCTCGACGCGATCAGCCAGTTGCAGATGGGCGGGCTTGCCCTGCCCGACGGCGGCCATTTCGAACTGCCCATGATCGAGGCCACCGCCGTGCGCAACGT
This sequence comes from Thiobacillus sp., assembly GCA_020216925.1. Taxonomy (GTDB): domain Bacteria; phylum Pseudomonadota; class Gammaproteobacteria; order Burkholderiales; family Thiobacillaceae; genus Thiobacillus. Next base: position 2,416 of record JAIWOL010000185.1, read on the forward strand.
GCTGCGCGTACTTCAGCAGAGCCCGGTGATGCAGTCCGCCAGCCCGCTGGACGCAGTACTGGTCGACGCCGTCGCCATGCTGTTTGACGTCGTGTTCGAGGAAACCGCCCTGCCCGACCGGCTGAAGGCGCAGATCGCGCGCTTGCAGATTCCCGTGCTCAAGGCAGCCATGCTCGATCGCACCTTTTTCTCGCAAACGCATCACCCCGTGCGCCGCATGCTGGATGCCGTCGCCAGCCTGGCGGTGCATCTGCCGGACACCGAAGCAGGCAAGGCCAGGCTGGAAGCCATCTCCAGCGTGATCGGCAAGGTGCTGGACAATTTCGAACAGGACATCGCCCTGTTTGCCGAGGCAGCCGAAGAACTCGAAGCCATGCACGCCCAGCTCGACGACCAGGTCGAGGAAACTGCAGCCGTCAGCCTGCGCGAGGATATCGACGCCATCCGGCGGGGCGAGCGGGCCGAGCTCGCACCTGTGGTAGTGCACGACTTCATCAACCGCGCACTCAGTGGCGAAACGCCCGACTCGGTGCGGGAGTTCCTGCGCCGCGACTGGGCCAAACTCCTCACCCGCTTCTACATCGAAGAAGGCGATCAGGGCGCGCATTTCAACAGCCATGTCGAAACCATGCGCGAACTGGTGTGGAGCGTGCAAACCAAGACCGACATGGACGCTCGCCTGATGCTGGTGCGCATCCTGCCTGGCCTGCTGAAACGCCTGCGCGACGGGGCGGCAGAAATCGAGCTGTCGCAGAAAATCGCCGATCGCTTCTTTGCCAGCCTGGTCATCCTGCACGCCAATGCCGTGCGCCCCGGCGCCCAGCCCGTGCCCCTGCCGGAGACGGCGCCGGAGGAAATCGCCGTGATCGAAGCCGAGCGCGCCCAGGCCGACGCCGTGGAGGAGACCCGCGTGGCAGAAGCGGTTGCCGCCGTCGAACCCCTGACCGAACCGCCCGTGCCGGAATTCGAGGATGAATTCATGCTGCGCGCACGCGCACTGGCAAAAGGCGACTGGATAGAATTCCACTACGAGGACGGCACCTTCCGCTGGGCCCGGCTGGGCTGGGTCGGCGGAGTGCGCAACACCTACCTGTTTTCCGATCAGGACGGCATGAACAGTTTCTCCATCAGTCTTGCGCGCCTTGCCGACAAGCTTCGGCGCGGCGAGGCCGTGCTGGTTGAGCGCAAGTCCATCACCGAATCCGCATTCGGCAAGCTGATGAGTCTCTTCCGGCAAAAACTCGGACACGCCTGAACGCCACGCCGGGAGCGGCTGCCCGTCCCCGCAGACCACGAAAAATGCTACCCTCGTGGCGTGAAATCCTTCGCCACCCGCATCGTCGATTGGCAACGCCTGCACGGACGCCACAACCTGCCCTGGCAGCAGAGCCGCGACCCCTATCGCATCTGGCTGTCGGAAATCATGTTGCAGCAGACGCAGGTAGCCACGGTCATCCGCTACTACGAACGCTTCCTTGCACGCTTCCCGGACGTGACTTCGCTCGCCGGCGCAACGGTAGACGAGGTGCTGGCGCTGTGGAGCGGGCTGGGGTACTACAGCCGGGCACGGAATCTGCACGCGGCGGCGAGGCAGATCGTTGCCGCGCACGCCGGCAATTTCCCGCAGACTGCCGCCGGACTGATGCAACTGCCCGGCATCGGTCGATCCACCGCCGCTGCCGTCGCCGCACTGGCCTACGGCGAACGCCGCGCGATTCTGGACGGAAACGTGAAGCGGGTGCTGGCGCGGCATGCCGGTGTGGCCGGCTGGCCCGGCGACAAACGGATCGAAACCGAACTCTGGCGGTGCGCGGAATCGCGCCTGCCAGAGCGGAATCTGGCTGCCTATACACAGGGCATGATGGATCTGGGTGCGCAGGTCTGCACCCGCAGTCAGCCTGATTGCGCGCGCTGCCCGGTCGCCGGCGACTGTGTGGCGCGCAGCGAAAACCGCGTTGGCGACCTACCCACCCCGCGACCGAAAAGAACCCTGCCGGAACGGCAAACCCGGATGCTCGTGCTGGTCGACCGGGGCGAACTGTTGCTCGAAAAACGTCCGGCGCGCGGTATCTGGGGAGGGCTATGGAGCCTGCCCGAGCTCGATGCCTCGACCGATTGTGCCCGGCACTGCCGCCAGCGCTGGGGTTATGACGTGGAGACGCAACAGGCGCTGCCGCGCTTGACGCACGGCTTCACGCATTTTCGTCTGCGCATCCAGCCGGTGCGCCTGCAGCTCGCGCCGCGCACCACCACCCCGCCGGGCCATGTGTGGCTTCCGTTCGACGACGCACTCGACGCCCCCCTGCCCGCCCCCGTGCGCAGACTGCTGCTGCCGCTCGCGCCGGGCGCAGGCGCGCCATAGCCCACGAAAGCCCCCTGATCGTGCGCCGCCGCATGCCCTTGTTTTTCTGGTCTCTCCTCGCCCTGCTGTGCTGCCCGCTCGACGCCATGGCGGGCGTCATCGTCCATGCCGGCGTCGAACCGCGCAGCCTGTCGACCGCGAATCTCCGCAACATTTACACCCTGCGGCAAACGCAGTGGCCCAATGGCCAGCCCATCATCGTGTTCGTGCTGCCCGACAACCACCCCGTGCACGAACGCTTCGCCAAGGACACTCTCGGCATCTATCCCTATCGTTTGCGGCAGACATGGGACCGGCTGAGCTACAGCGGCATGGCCAACGCACCGATAGAAGTCGGAAGCGAGGCCGAAATGCGTGCCCGGGTCGCCAGTACGCCCGGCGCAATCGGATACACCAGCAAGGACATGACTCATGAAGGCATCAAGACGCTCAAGCTGGACTAACCCGGATATTTCACCGGGGAGGTATCGGCACAGCATGTAGACCCGCATAAAATCAGCGTGCGAGAAGATTTTGTGGGGAGCTGTGCCG
>JAIWOL010000112.1 GCA_020216925.1 Thiobacillus sp.
GACCGCGGCGACCGGGCGGCTGCGGCGCGCTGGCTGGCGCTTGCCGCGCGCAGCTACGACGCTGCGGGCGCGACAAGCGACGGCAACGCCGCGCGCGAGGAGCTGGCCCGGCTGTGAGGCGTTTACGGCGTGTTGATGCGGACGAATTCGGGGAAATAATCCGCGCGGACGAAATAGGTGCCGTCGCAGTTGTATGAGGCCCGCACGATGCCCTCTGACAACGAGATGGCGGCGTTGCGCAGGTAGTAGCCTTCGATGGCGCGCAGGGTATTGAAGCTTTGCACGATGGCGTCGATGCGATCCATGGCCAGCGGCTGCCAGCCTGCGCGGTCGGCGTCCATCAGTTTCAGCCAGTGCGGCGGCAGGTAGTCGCGCAGCGGGCCGGTCTGGATCATGGCCCGCACCCAGGCGATGGTGCGCGTCTTTTCCGCGTAAGGCACGGCGACGAAATGGCGCGCCACGTAGCCCGGTTTCACCAGGTCTTCTGCGTCGTGAACCTCGTAGGCAAAGGGATTGAAGATCGATTCGGTACGCACTTCCGAACTGTTGAACCCGACGTAGATGGCGTAAACCCCGGTGTCGCGCAGCAGGGCCGCGCAGGTGTCCAGCACCTCGCCGGCGATGGGATCGATGCGCGAAGGCTGGCGGGGGCGGAGTGGCACCGTTTCGCGCAGGCTGGGATCGCCCTTGATACTGGCGAAAGGCACGTCGGCAGGCAGACCGAAGGCTCCGACAAAGGGTTCGTGCAACAGGCAGACCAGCGGTTCGGCAGGGTGAGAGGTATCCATCCCGCCATTTTCTCACGCACGGTTTACAAATAGGTTTTGGCTTCCTCGCCGGGGTTGGGCAGGCCGGCCACCCGCCAGGCTTCGCGCGGATTGGGGAACAGATGCTGCATGCAGTCCGCGCTCTGGCCGGTGAGGTGACAGACGTGCGACAGCGCCGTGACCGTGCCGTGGCGCGAATACTCGCGACGCAAGGCATGCAGCAGGCCGATCTGCAATTCGTTGAGGGCGCCGATGCCGTCGGTCTGGGCGATGCGGTCGGCGAGACTTTCGCTCCAGATGTCCGGGTCGAGCAGAAAGCCGTCGGCGTCGAACAGGGCCGGGTCGGACAGGGGGGCTGTCGGTTCCATGCATCGCTCCTTGCAGGAGAGGCTATTGGTATAGCACCCCGGAGCGACGCCTGCAGCCTCAGGAGTCGTCGCGCAGGAGGAGAGGATGGCTGTGCGAGTCCTTCAGGACGTCTTCTGCGGGCCGGGGACGCCCAAAATGATAGCCCTGGCCATAATCGATACCCAGTTGCACCACCTGTTCGAGCACGGCTGCATTCTCGACATACTCGGCGACAGCGAGCTTGCCGTAGCTATGTACCGCTTCCACCAGGGCGCGCACGAACAGGCGATCGTCCTCGCTGCGATCGAGCCCGCGGATGAACGAGCCGTCGATTTTCACGAAATCGACCGGCAGGTGCTTCAGATACTGGAAGGTGGAGAAACCCACGCCGAAATCGTCGAGCGCGATCTTGCAGCCCAGGGCGCGAATGCCCGCCAGCAAGCTTTCCGCATCGGCAAGCTGGTCGAGCGCTGTCGTCTCGGTGATTTCCAGGGTGAGTTGCCGGGGCGGAACCCGATAGGTTTGCAGCAGACTGTTAAGCTGGCCCGGTAAATCGGCAGTGTCGAGGCTGCGCGCCGACAGGTTCACTGCCAGCCGCAGGCCCGGATGGGCGGCGATGAGCGCGATGGCGTGGCGCAGCACCCACTGGTCGATTTCGCGGATGAGGCCGGAACTCTCGGCGGCTGCGATCAAGGGTGCCGGGGCAAGAATCTGGCCGCTGGGGCCGAGCACGCGCAGCAGCACTTCATGGTGGGCAACCAGGCCGGTCTGGAGCGCCAGGATGGGCTGGAGATAGAGTTGCAAGCGATCCTGGCGCAGGGCATCGGTGATGAGTGCCAGCTGCTCGGTGCGGTCGAGCAGGCTTTCGCGGATGCCGTCGCTGGCGTTGTACAGATGCCAGTTGGCGCGGCCCTTGGCGCGCGCCTGCGACAAGGCCAGATCGGCGTGCGCCATCAGGGTTTCGACGTTGCAGCCGTCCTGCACGAGCGCCAGACCGACACAGGCGGTGGCGATGTGCTGGGCCGAATCGCCCTTGCACAGCAGGCGCGCAATCTGCAACAACTGCGCGTCGGGCATGGCCTCGAAAAACAGCGCGAATTCGTCGCCCCCCAGGCGGGCGGCGAGCGTGGGCGGGGGGTCCAGATTGCGCAGACGGTCGGCCATGTGCTGGATCACGGCGTCGCCAGCGCTGTGGCCGGCGAGGTCGTTGATGGCCTTGAAGTCGTCCAGATCGACCAGCAGCACCGCGCCGCCGCCGATTTCGCCCAGTGCGTGCGCCACCCGGCGCTGGAAGGCGGGGCGGTTGTAGAGACCGGTGAGCGGATCGTATTCGGACAGGAAGCTGGCGCGGGCCTGGGCACTCTTGAGTTCGGTGAGGTCGATGCCGACCGACAGTATGAGCGATTCCTCGCCGGTTTCCTGACCGATCAGTGAGAGTATCCAGGCAATGTTGCGTGGCCCGTCCGGCGTGACGAGCGGGGCCTCGAAGCGCAGCGGCGCGCTGTTGCGCTCAAAGTGCAGAAGCGTGCTGGCGCGCCGGTCTCGGCCTTCCGGGGCAAAGAGCAGCCGGTCAAAGAAGTCCTGGCCGACCAGCCGGCTTTCGGGCAGGCCGGTGAGGTTTTCGGCGTAGTGGTTGGCCATGCGGATAATGCCGCGGCGGTCCTGGGTGAGGATCAGCGCCTGCGCCGTGTCGAGCAGGCTGGTGATGAAATCGTGCTCGTGCGAAAGCGTTTCGACCAGGTTCTCCAACTCGTGCTGCTGGGTACGGGAGGCGGTGTCGAGACGTTCGAGCTGCGCCGCCAGAGAGCGGGTGGCGTTTTCCAGACTGTTGAGTTCGTCGTTCAGCTTCTGCGGGACTGGTTTCAGGTGATGCAGGACGGTTTGCCAGCGGCCTTCGCCCAGCAGCGGCAAGCTGGTGCTGACGCGGTTGAGCCGTCGCATGAACCAGGCCAGCGAGAGCAGCAATATCAGCTCGGCGGCGAGAAACACGCCCAGGCCGGTCGCCAGGTTGGTGAGGAAGGCGCGCGTGATGGCCGCCTCTTCGCTGCTGACGTCCTTGCGCGTGACGAATGCCGGCGCGCCGGGCGAGGCGGCCAGGGCAGGCAGCTTTTGCCAGGCGTACACGACGTCGCCGCTGCGGTCGAGCGCGGATTGCAGATGCGGCGCGCCGCTTGGGGCGGTGAAGCGCAGATCGCGCAATCCGCTTTGCAGTTCCGGCACGGTGGCGACGTACGCTTGCAGGGTGTCGGGGGCGACGATGGCCAGCTCGCGGCCGGTGCTTTGCGCAAAAGCGCTCATCAGACCGGATGTGTCGGAGGTGACGAGCACGGCCCCTACGGTCTTGCCGCCGCGCAATACCGGGGATATCCCGTAAAACAGGCAGCGGCTGGCGCAGATCAGCCCGCTGGAGGGGCGTTCTGTTTCGAGGACGGCGGCTAGGGCGCCGTCGATCAGGGCATCCGGGGGGGGCAGGTTGCCAAAGCCGGTCAGCAATTGGCGCCGGGTGTTGTAAAGGCGCAGGCTGTCGAAACCCTGGTTGAGGCTGAGTTGTTCCCAGTAACGCTGGAGGAGATGGCTGGAAGCCAGGCCCGGCGAATCTTCCGCACCCGTGGCCAGAAAGTCGGCGAGGCCGGCGCCGGCATCGGTCAGCTGCCGTTCGTTCTGGCGGACCAGAAAATGCAGTAAGGCATTGTTGTGCACAGCGCTGTCGAGCCGCGCCTGTTCCGTGGCGTGGCGGATCTGCCGGTCGTTCAACCAGGTGAGCACCAGCGTGCCGGCTGCAACGGCCAGCGTGAGCGGCAGTAACAGTTTCCACTTGAGGCTGAGGAAACGCACGGCGCGCATGCTCAGAACCGCCAGGCGGCCTGCAACAGCCACATGTCCCAATCGCGTGCATGGGCCGAAAGATTCGGATTGTCCGGCCCCGGCAGCCAGCCGGTGCCGTTCACGCGATGGTATTCGGCGCGCAGCACGATGCTGGGCGTGGCATCCCAGCGCAGGCCCAGTGTGGTGTCGTGGGCGTACATGCCGTGTGCCGGCAGCCCGGTCAGGGCTGCGAAGTTGCGGCCATTGCGATCCTTGCGGCTGCGGTAGAACACGTCGTGGCGCAGCAAAAGCTCCCAGGCCGGAGCAAAACGCCATTCTCCCTGGGCGTAGAAGGTCTCGACCGGCGAAAGCCCATCCGGCAAGAGGCTGCCAAACCCTTTCAGCCAGACCTTGGGCCGGCCATATTCGGCGGTGAGCGTCAGGGGGCCGAGCCGGTGCTGCGCCGATACCATCAGGTTGCGGAAATCGATTTTGCCTGCGCTGAAGGGGTCGAGAGAGGCCGGGGCGTAGTCGGCCTGGGCATTGGCATAGGTGAGTGCGAACGTGGTGTCGGTCGGGCTGTCCCAGCGGAAGCGCGCGCCTAAAGCGCGCCGCCCCTCGATCTTGCCGGGGAGGTCGTTGCCGAGGAAATTGTATTCCACTGCGGAACTGTCGAAATCCGGCCGGATGGCGCCCACGCTCCATTCGGTCGCCCCCCAGTCGTGCAGGCCGCCGCCGTAGACAAACATGCCGGGCGCGGCGAGGACCAGGCTGCGGCTGTTGTCGAAATACACCGATTGCGGCAACAGGATGCCGGGCCGGGTGAAGGGTACGTCGCGTGTTTCGTTGTACAGGCCGTAAGGAATCTTGACCTTGCCGATGCGTGCGCCAATCTGCCGGGCTTCGTCTTGATGGAACCGCCAGTCAAGGTGAGCGTAGTCCAGTCTCAATCCGTCCCTATCGGTTTCGCCTGCCCGCCGGTAAAGGATCTGGCCGGATACGCGAAGAGCGTCGCGAACCTGCCAGGCGCCATGCAGGCCGGCTTCGGTGAATTCGCTGCTGATGCCGTCCCGGCTGTCGCCAAAGAACTGGTTGTGGCGAGTGGCGATGAGCGCTTGCGCGGCGAATCCCTGAATCTGGATGTGCGGCGCCGCGGCGTTGTCTGCCCCGGCCGGTGCCGCGGCCAGACCCATCAGCAACAGGCCGATCCGGCCAGGCTTAGCCCGGATATTTCACCGGCCCGTGATTTGAGCAACTTCTCGATACACGCTGGGCAAGGCTGATGGGGTGGTTGCGGCAATTGCTCAA
>JAIWOL010000113.1 GCA_020216925.1 Thiobacillus sp.
GCCGCGCGCGCGCTCGAAGTTGCACAAAGCCAGTCGATCAACCAGCAATACGCCGTCAACCGGGTACAGGCCAAAAACACGCTGGGCCTGGTGGATGGGGTGCTGTCCAGCGTCAGCGACACCCTGCTCGGCATCCGCGATGCGCTGGTTGCGGTAGGCAACCCCAGCCTCGGCGACAACGAGCGCGGCTTTATCGCCAGCGAGCTGTCCAGCCGTTTCCAGGCGCTGCTCGGGCTGGCGAACACCCGTGACGCCCAGGGCAATTACCTGTTCGCCGGCTTCCAGAGCACGACCGTGCCGTTTGTGGAAACCATCGGCGGCGCCACCTATCAGGGTGACGCCGGCCAGCAGCTCGTGCAGGTCGACAGCACGCGGCGCATGGCCGTGAGCGATACCGGCCAGAACATTTTCCAGGGCGGCGGACAGGATGTGTTCCAGACGCTGAAGGACATGGTCGCCCTGTTGCAGACGCCGGTTGTTACCCCGGCAAACCGTGCCGCACTGACGGCAGGCACGGCTGCCGGGCTCGCCGACATCGACAAGGCCATCAACAACGTTCTCACCGTGCGGGCCTCGGTCGGCACCCGGATGCAGGAAATCGAATCCCTGGACGACGCCGGCTCGACCCGTAACGTGCAGTACAAGGCCATCCTCTCGGAAATCCAGGACCTCGACTACACCGAGGCGATCACCCGGCAATCGCGCCAGCAACTCACCCTCGAAGCCGCGCAGCAGTCCTTCGTCAAGATGGCTTCGCTGTCGCTCTTCAATTTCCTGCGCTGATCATGAGCCGCGCCGCACACGAACCTGCATCTGAACGTGCGGGTGGCGGCTCGCATCTCGAAGAGGTGGAACGCGACCTCGCGCAGATGAACGCCCTGCTCGAAGCCGCCATCGAAAAACTGCTCGTCAGCTTTATGTCCATCCATCGCGGTGTCGCCAGCCAGGAAGCCATGCTGCGCCAGTCTTCCCTCGAACATCCCGAGTTTTCTGCCTGTTCCGCACGCATGGAAAACCTGCGCGCCGACATCGCGCGGCATGTCAACGAAGCCTTGTCCGGCCTCCAGTTCCAGGACATGACCAGCCAGCTCATCCGCCGCATGGCCAGCCATCTTTCCACCCTGCGCGAGGAAATCGGCGGGGCGGAACCCTGCAACGCGCAGCCGCGCGTGGTCAGCCAGCGGCACATGGAATGCGGCGACATCGAACTGTTCTGATCCCCTTGCTCGAAAGCGAATCATGACCGAAGGCAAAACCATCCTCACCGTCGACGACTCCGGCTCGCTCCGGCAGATGGTTTCTTTCGTCCTCAAGGACGCAGGCTACGACGTGATCGAAGCCACAGACGGCCGGGACGGCCTGGAAAAAGCCAGGACGCAGCACATCGATCTGGTGCTCACCGACCAGAACATGCCGGGTCTGGACGGTCTGGGCCTGATCCGGGCGCTTCGCGCCATCAAGAAATACAAAACCGTACCGATATTGATCTTGACCACCGAGACCGGGGAGGACATCAAGGCCCAGGGCCGCGCGGCCGGGGCGAATGGCTGGATCGTGAAACCGTTCGATCCGGCGCAGCTGGCTGAGGTGGTGAGAAAGCTCATTGCCTGAACAAGGCGCGAGCGCCAGCGCAACACCCGAAACAACGCAATTCGCGGAGCAAAAAATGACGATCGACATGAGTCAGTTTTACCAGGTGTTCTTCGACGAAGCGGACGAACTGCTCGCCGAAATGGAAAAGCTGCTGCTCAACATCGACCTCGACGCCCCGGATGACGAAGACCTCAACGCCATCTTCCGCGCCGCGCACTCGATCAAGGGCGGGGCCGCCACTTTCGGCTTCACCGACATCACCGAACTGACCCATGTGCTCGAATCCCTGCTCGACCGCATCCGCAAGCACGAGATGACACTCACCGGCGAGCACGTCGATGCCTTCCTGTCGGCGAAGGATGTGCTCGACATGCTGATGGGCGGCCATCGTCACGGCACGGCGGTCGATGTGGCAGCGGTTCAGACCCTGAGCGCACGTTTGCACGGCCTCTCCGAGGGCAAGGCCGCGGCGGCGCCGGCACCGGCGGCGCCCGCAGCCGCCGCCTCGCCTGAGGCGGATGCGTCCGGCAATTTCCATCTGCGCATCGAACTGCCGGCGGTCTCCGCCAAGGACGTGGACGCCCTCGCGGGCGAGCTGGGCCTGATGGGCACGCTGTCGCGCGACATCCTGCCCGACGGCCGTGCCGCGTTCACGCTGGTTACGAGCGAAACAGCCGAAACCATCGTCGCCATTTGTGCTTTTGTGCTCGACCCCGACGCCCTGCGCATCACCGACGCGCGTGCTGCCGCGCCGGCGGCTTCCAGTCCTGTCCCGGCATCTGCTTCCAGCCTGCATGACACGGCTGTGCCGCCCGCTGCCGGATCGCAGGCGGCTGCGGCACCTGCTGCCCGGCCCGCAGAAGAAAGCAAGAATCATGGCCGCCGCGCCACCGACAAAGAGGCCGGCGAATCGTCGTCAATCCGCGTCAGCGTGGAAAAGGTCGACCAGCTCATCAACCTGGTCGGCGAACTCGTCATCACCCAGGCCATGATCGAGCAGCGCATCGCGACGCTCGACCCCATCCAACACGAGCGCCTGCTCAACAGCGCCAGCCAGCTCTCGCGCAACACGCGCGACCTGCAGGAAGCCGTGATGTCGATCCGCATGATGCCGATGGATTACGTCTTCTCGCGTTTCCCGCGCATGGTGCGCGATCTTGCCGGCAAGCTCGGCAAGAAAATCGAATTCGTCACCAAGGGCGCGGCCACCGAGCTCGACAAGGGGCTGATCGAGCGCATTGTCGATCCGCTCACCCATCTGGTACGCAACAGCGTCGACCACGGCATCGAAATGCCGGAAAAGCGTCGTGCCGCCGGCAAGAACGAGGCGGGCAAACTGACTCTCTCTGCCGCACACCAGGGCGGCAACATTGTCATCGAGGTATCCGATGACGGCGGCGGTCTCGACCGCGAACGCATACTCGCCAAGGCGAAACAGAACGGCCTGCCGGTGTCGGACGCCATGCCCGATTCCGAGGTCTGGCAGCTCATCTTCGCGCCGGGCTTCTCCACCGCCGAAATCGTTACCGATGTATCGGGGCGGGGCGTCGGCATGGACGTGGTCAAGCGCAACATCACGGCCATGGGCGGCGTGGTCGACATCCGCTCCGTGCCCGGATCGGGCACCACCATCTCGATTTCCCTGCCGCTCACGCTTGCCATCCTCGATGGCATGCTCGTCAAGGTGGGCGATGAAATCTACATTCTGCCGCTGGGCTATGTCATCGAATCGCTGCAACCCGCGCCCGTGGATGTGAAGGAAATTTCCGGTCAGGGCAGGGTGGTGAAGGTGCGCGAGGAATATCTTCCGCTCATCCCGCTGTACCAGATCTTTGCCATCGACCCGAAAAGCAAGGAGCCGTCCGAAGGCATCCTCGTCATTCTTGAATCCGAAGGCAAGAAAGCCGCCCTGCTGGTCGACGGCCTGGTGGGACAACAACAGGTCGTGGTGAAAAACCTCGAATCCAATTTCCGCAAGGTGGCCGGCATCTCCGGCGCCACCATCCTGGGCGATGGCGGCGTGTCGCTGATTCTCGACGTTGCTGCACTGCTGCGTTCGAGCCGCCAGCTCAACGCCGACAGCCTGTGCTTTTGACCCTCGACAAGGAATGCGCGCCATGCTGACCCTCTCCGATCAACCGCGAACCCAAAACACGACCGATGCCGACGAAGGCACGGAATACCTCGCCTTCACGCTGGGACGCGAGGAATACGGCATCGACATACTGCGGGTGCAGGAAATCCGCGGCTACGAACCCGTCACCCGCATCGCCAATGCCCCGGCCTTCATCAAGGGCGTGGTCAACCTGCGCGGCATCATCGTGCCGGTGGTCGACATGCGCATCAAGCTCAGACTGGGCGAGGCCACATATGACCAGTTCACCGTCGTCATCATCCTCAACATCGCCGGCCGCATCGTCGGCATGGTGGTGGACAGCGTTTCCGACGTGACGACCCTCAAACCGCAGCAGATGCGTCCCGCCCCCGAAGTTGGCTCGGCCTTCGACAACGAGTACCTGGTCGGCCTCGGCGATCTGGGCAGTCGCATGCTGATTCTGGTGGATATCGAAAAATTGATGCTCAGCGCCGACATGGGGCTGGTCGAGAAACTTGCCGCCTGAACGGGCCACAGAAAACTGGAGATAAACATGTTCAAGAACCTGGCCATCAAGCACCGCCTGGCTGCCGTCATCGGCATCCTGTCCGTACTGCTGGTTATCGTGGGAGCGGCCGGCATCGCCGGCATGCACTACGCAAACAGCGCGCTGGAGGGTGTCTACAAGCAGCGCGTGCTGCGGATGACCCAGTTGCAGCAGATGTTTTCGCTGATTACGAAAAACCAGGCCAACGTCGCCGAAATCGTGACCGGCCAGTTGACGGCCTTTCCGGAAAACCCGGCCGCAGTGGACAAGCAACTGCCACTGGTTCGCGCCAATATCGCTCGCATCGAGGAAATCTGGAAAAACTTTTCGCGCACCGCGCTCACGCCCGAAGACCGGAAAATGTCCGCTGCCTTCGACGAAGCCCGCAGGCGTTATGGCCGTGAAGGCCTGGTGCCCGCGCTGGCGGCATTGTCTGCCCACGATTTCCAGCAAGCGGGTGAAATCCTTCAGGGCCCCATGCGTGAAACTTTTCCCCCCCTGCGCGCCAGCGTCGAAACGTTGATCGAACACCAGCAAGCCATGACGCAAAAGGATTACGAAGCCGCCATGGCGACCTACATCGGTGTGCGCAACGCCGTGATCGCGGTCGTCATCGCCGGCATCGCCGTGGCGATCGCTCTGGGCTTCTTCATGATCCGGGCCATCGTCCGCCCGCTCGACGAAGCCGTGCGCGTTGCCGACGCCGTGGCTGCCGGCGATCTCACGCGGCACATCAGCGCAAGCAGCAACGACGAAATCGGCCGTCTCATGCGCGCCATGCAGCACATGAACGACAGTCTCACCGACACCATCCAGCGGGTGCGAACCGGCGTCGGCGCCATCACGGTGGCTTCGAGCGAAATTGCGACAGGCAATGCAGATCTGTCCTCGCGGACCGAGTCGCAGGCATCGAGTCTGGAGGAGACGGCCAGTTCGATGGAGGAGCTGACCAGCACGGTCAA
>JAIWOL010000186.1 GCA_020216925.1 Thiobacillus sp.
GCCGGCACGGGCGGCGTCGGCAGTCCCGGCGCCAGCGCTGCGGCGAGCGCCGCGGCCAGCATCAGCCGCCCGCCCACAGGCAGACGCGCCAGCAAGGGATCGAACAGCGTCCAGCCGGCCAGGCGGGCGAAGGCAAACCCCCAGGCCATGAGCGCGGTTTCGGTCAGCGGCATCATTCAATGAGGGCGGGAAAGTCGGTGAGCAGGGTGCGCGCAAAATCGACGACGAGACCGCTCATCCAGCTTCCCAGCAGGGCCAGCAAGAGGGCCACCACGATCAGCTTGGGCACGAAGGACAGGGTTGGTTCGAGGATCTGCGTGGTTGCCTGAAACAGGCTGATGACGAAGGCCACCGCCAGCGCGGCCAGCAACACCGGCGCGGCCACGGTGAGCGTCAGCCAGAGGGCGTCGCGTGCGAGGTCTTCCATCAGAAACTTCCGATCAGCGAGCCGACCAGCAGATGCCAGCCGTCCACAGCCACGAACAGCAGCAGTTTCAGCGGCAACGACACCAGTTGCGGCGGCAGCATGATCATGCCGAGCGCGGTCAGCACGGCGGCCACGACGAGATCGATCACCAGAAACGGCAGAATGACCATGAAACCGATCTGGAAGGCGGTTTTCAGCTCGCTGGTGAGAAAGGCCGGCGCCAGCGCGGCGAGCGGCACGGTTTCCACCCGCTTGCGGTCGATGCTGGCGTCACCGTCGATGAACAGCGCCAGGTCTTCGGCACGGGTCTGTCGCAGCATGAAAACTTTGAGCGGTTCGGCTGCCCGCGCTGCGGCGTCGTTGAATTCGAGTGCCCCGGCGAGATAGGGCTGATAGGCTTCGGCGTCGATTTTTTTCAGCGCCGGCGACATCACAAAAATCGTCAGCAGCAGCGCCAGCCCGGTGAGCACCAGATTGGGCGGCGCGTTGCCCACGCCCAGCCCCTGGCGCAACAGATACAGCACCACCGCAATACGCGCGAACGCCGTGAATGCCAGCAGCAGCGCCGGCAAAAAGGGAAACAGCAGCAGCCAGGGCAGGCTCGCGCCCGGCACGCCGATCACCTGCCCGCCCGCGCCCGGCGTGACGGCCAGCAGAGGCACGCCGGGGTCGGCAGCCATTGCCGGCAGGGCAAGGCTGGCCAGCATCAGGTAGGCGAATCGTGTGATCGAGGCAGGTTTGATCATGGTCTGTTTGCGTCTGGCGGGGCCGGGTTTGACGTGGCCGGGCCCGACGCGTCGCGCGCGTTGCCGGCGGGTTTGGGCTGGCTGTAGAGCAGCCGCACCTGGCCGCCGCCCACCCCCAGCAGCAGCCAGGTGCCGTCGACCTCGACGACGACGACGCGTTCGCGCGCGCCTACTGCCGTCGATCCCACCACTTTCACCACGCCTGGCGTGGCCATGCCGGGCAGGTAGCGGCGGGCCAGCCAGGCCAGGGCGACGAAACCGCCCAGGATCAGAGCCAGCGCGAGCAGCACGGTCATCGTGCCGCCGACGGCATCGGCCGCCCAGGCCGTTGCGGGCAGCGCGAACAGGATCGATGCTGCCGGTTTCATGCGGCGATAGTCTCGCGTGCCCAGCGCTGCATCTGGGCCGCCGATGCCGGCAGGTCGAGCGCCAGAACCTTGTCTGCATGCGATGCCGGCAACCGCCAGGCGAGTCCGCCCGGCAAGGCTGCCGCTGCGTCGAGCCAGCGTTCCGCCAGCACCGCGTCGAGGGTGTGCAGCAGGGCGCGCGGCACATGCGCCCCGCCCTGCCCGCCGGAGGCAGCCAGATGGATGCCGCGTGCGTCCATGCCCTGACGGCGCGCCAGCCACAGGTTCGCGAACGCCGGGCTCACATGCCAGTGCGGGCGCACGCCGGGCAAGGCCGCATGATGACTGCACGGCACCAGCTGCAGCGGCAGGCGCAGGCGCGCCGACAGGGCCAGCGCAAGCCCCTGTCCCAGCCGCGCCGCAAAATCGCCTGCGCCGTCCGGCACCTCGCCGGCAGCGGCAGTAGCGGTTGCGAGAGGGACGCATGCCGCCAGGGGCTGTGCGAGAAACGCCATTTCTTCGGCAGTTAGATCGAGCAACCGCATCAACGCCTCCGGCCACCATTTTGCTGGTGCATGCGTTCGACCAGCTCGTCATGCTGCCGCTGCTCGATGCGCCGTTCGGCAATGGCAACCCCGGCCCGGTGACGCGCTTCGAGCAGGCGCAGCGCCTTGACGCGGTTTTCTTCTGCCAGCCAGGCGTTGAGCCGCGCCTGCCATTCGGCATGGGCCGCGTCGACGGCGGTCTGCGCGGCTCGCATCTCTCCCGCCTGCGCCTGTTGCAGGCGGCCGGCTTCGCGCAGCTGAGCGGCGGACACGCCGCTCTTGAGATCGAGCGCGAGCAAGGCAATGTGGGCATCACGCAAGGCTGCCAGCTGCACCTGCCGGCCGCGTGCGCGCAGCCAGACCCCGTGCGCCTGCTTCACCCCGCGCGCCAGGGTCTCGCTGCGGCGTTCGGCAAGCTGGAGCACGCGCGCGAGCGCAAACGGCTTCATTCGAGCACCCCGGCCAGCGTGTCGCGTGCGTCGTCGAGCGTGGCGCGCTCGCGCATGCCCTGCATCAGGTACTGCTGCATGCGCGGATACAGCCGCACGCCTTCGTCGAGCACCACGTCGGCACCTGGCACATACGCGCCCACGGCCAGCAGGTCGCGACTGCGCATGTAGCGCGAATACAGGTACTTGAAACGGCGCGCGCGCTCCAGCGCCTCGTCGGACAGCAAATCGGGCTGGGCGCGGCTGATCGAGGCCTCGATGTCGATGGCCGGATATTGGCCGGCATCGGCGAGATCGCGGGACAGCACGATGTGGCCGTCGAGGATCGCGCGCGCGGCATCGGCGATAGGGTCCTGCGCATCGTCGCCTTCCATCAGCACGGTGAAAAAGGCGGTGATCGAGCCGCTGCCGCTGCGGCCGTTGCCGGCACGCTCGGCGAGCTGCGGCAGCTTGGCGAACACCGAGGGCGGGTAGCCTTTGGTCGCCGGCGGCTCGCCGATGGCCAGCGCCACCTCGCGCTGCGCCATGGCATAGCGCGTGAGCGAATCCATGATGAGCAGCACATGCTTGCCCTGGTCGCGAAAGTATTCGGCAATCGACATGGCATAGGCCGCGCCGTTGAGCCGCATCAGCGGCGGATGGTCGGCCGGCGCCGCCACCACCACGGCGCGCGCCATGCCCTCGTTGCCAAGAATGCGGTCGATGAATTCCTTCACCTCGCGGCCGCGTTCGCCGATGAGACCCACCACCACCACGTCGGCTTCGGTGTAGCGCGCCATCATGCCGAGCAGCACGCTCTTGCCCACGCCGCTGCCGGCAAACAGGCCCAGCCGCTGACCGCGTCCCACGGTGAGCAGGCCGTTGATGGCACGCACGCCCACGTCCAGCGTCTGCCGGATCGGCGCGCGTTCCAGTGGATTGATCGGCCGGCTGTAGAGCGGCACGCGGCGTTCCAGCGAGAGCGAGCCCATGCCGTCGAGCGGCCGGCCGGCCCCGTCGAGCACGCGGCCGAGCAGGCGTTCGCCCACCGGCACCTGGCGCACGCGGTCTTGCGCCCGGCGGCGGGGAATGTAGCGCAGTCCCAGGCGCGGCGGCTGCGCCGCTATCGGGTTGTCGGGGATGACGCGCGCGCCGGGCATCACGCCATAGATGTCGGTGGCCGGCATGATGAACAGGCGCTCGCCGGCAAAGCCCGCGACTTCCGCCTCGATGCTCTGCCCGCCGGGAATCTGGATATGGCACTGGCTGCCTACCGGCAGGCGCAGGCCCACGGCTTCCATCACCAGCCCCGACACGCGCGTGAGCCGTCCGCTGGTGGCAATCGGCGTGGCCCAGCCGACGGCGCGACGGCAATCGGCCAGGTATTCGCGCAATCGGACGGTGCGGTCAACCATGCGATAACATCCCAGACAATCCATTAGGCGGCCTGCGGCCTACGCGCGCGCTGGCGGTCGCTTTGCGACGCCTCGTGCCCCGTGCTTCGCGCCCATAGGCCTTGCTATGGGCTTGTCGCCCGTGCCCCGATTCGTTCGCAAACCGCCTCGCCATCATCGCGCGTCCTAATGGATTATCCGGGATCATTCCAGCCAGTTGAGATTGGAGCCGAGCACCTGCACCACCTGCCGCCAGCGCGCCGGCAGCGTGGCGTCGAGGTCGCCCTGCGAGGTTTCGATGAGGCAGCCGCCGCGCACGATGCGGGCATCCTCGACGATGCGCAGGCGCGACTTGTCGAGCACGCCTTCGAGATGCGGGCGCACCAGCGCAGCGTCGTCCGGGTTCAGCAACAGGCGCGATTCGCGGCTGGTTTCCGCCATCTGCTTCAGGGCCAGGTTCACCACGTCGAGCAGCCGTTCCGGGCGGGCGGACAATTCGCCGGCCACCACCTGGCGCGCCACGTCGAGCGCGAGCTCGAGCACCATGTCGGCCAGGCGGAAATCGAGGTTGTCGAGGGTGGACGAAAAGCTCTCGGCCAGCTGGCGCATCCGCACGGCATGCGACTCGATCTCGGCGCGCCCGGCAGCCAGGCCCTCGGCATACCCTTCGGCACGCGCGGTTTCGCGCAGTCGGGCGCATTCGGCTGCCATGTCTTCGGCTGCCGCCGGTACTGCGTCCGCCACGCCGGCCAGCGGCGATTCCCACTGCTCGAACGCCGAAGGCGCGTCGTCGCGCGTGCTCATGCCCTTGCCTCCCCATCGAAACGGATCGCGCCTTCGGCAACGAGCCTGCGCAGTAGCGACGCCGCTTCGCTCTGCGCTGCCTGAATCTCGGCAACCGGCACCGCACCCAGGGTGTCGAGATCATCCTTCATGCGCAAGGCCGCAGACGGACTCATCGCCGCCGCCAGTGCCGCCAGCGCCCGGCCGTCGCTGCCCTTCAGGGCCAGCAGCAGGGTCCGGGCGCTCACATGACGCAAAAACAGCCGGCGGTCCGCTTCGCCGGCGCGCGCAAGATCGTCGAATTCCAGGGCGCGGGCGCGCAGGCGGGCGGCCAAGGCCGCATCGGCGCTGTCGAGCTGGGCCAGGGCTGCCGCCGCCGCGCCGCCGCTCATGCGCTCCAGCAGACTG
>JAIWOL010000187.1 GCA_020216925.1 Thiobacillus sp.
GTGCTTCGTTTCCAACGATGGCCTCCTTGCGAACAAGGGGGGTCAATTCCTCGTGTCGCCAGGGGGTCAATTTACGGTGTCGCCTGACAGCCTGGCGCGCAAGAGTCGCGCGCCCAGCCTGTATGAACGCTATCCCTGGTCGACCTTTGCCATGGCGGCGTTGATGAACAACTTTGTCGGTGACGGCAATGGCTATGTCGGCAATCCCGATCTCAAGCCGGAAGTGGCTCATACCCTGAGCGCGAGTGCGGACTGGAGCGGCGCGGCATCTGACTGGGGCGTCAAGGCGACGGCCTACGCCACCCGGGTCGAGAACTTCATCGATGCACGACGCTGTGGCCCGCCGGTGTGCAGCACGAATGCCTATCTCACAACGACCCATGCCTATGTGCTGCTGCAATACGTCAACCAGTCGGCGCGGCTGCTGGGTTTCGATGTGTCTGCGCACCGTCATCTTGGCACAACGGCAGACTGGGGCGACTGGACGGCGACGGCGTTGCTCAATTACGTGCGCGGCGAAAACCGGACCACCGGCGACAATCTCTACCACATGATGCCGCTCAACCTGAAACTGGCGCTGACCCAGCGCCTGGGCCGCTGGACGAATACCGCAGAGGCGCAAGGCGTGGCGGCCAAGGACAGGATTTCCCAGGTACGCAACGAAGTGACCACGCCCGGCTACGCGCTGCTCAACCTGCGCAGCAGCGTCGAATGGAAACAGCTCCGCGTCGATTTCGATATCGAGAACGTCTTCGATACCTTCTACCTGCTGCCGCTGGGCGGCGCCTATCTTGGCCAGGGCAATTCGATGACCACCGGCGGCGTGCCGTGGGGCATGGGTCTGCCGGGGCGGGGCCGGTCGCTGAATGTGGCGCTGAATCTCAAGTTCTGAACCCCGTGCCCTGTGTTTTCGCCCAAGAGGTGAAGCGGCGTCTGGCGTGAAAGCTCAACGCCCGTGCGGCGTCTCGCGTGTTTGCAAGCGGTCGGCTGCCGTTTCCAGGATAATTCCGCCATGCCGGAAACCGCACTCGCCTCGCGCGACAACCCCCTGTTCAAACGTCTGAAAAAACTGGCCGATTCCGCGCGCGCGCGCCGCGAAGCCCGGATGACCTTGCTCGACGGCGAACACCTGATCGAGGCCTATCTGGATGCCGGGGGGCAGCCGCACACCCTGGCGCGGGCCATGTCGGCCCCGGCCGATCTCGCGGCGCGGCTGCGGGCGCGCTGCCCGCATGCCCGGCAGGTCGTCTTGCCCGATGCCCTGTTTGCCGAACTGTCGCCGGTGGCCACGCCCAGCGGCGTGCTCGCCGAAGCGGCATGGTTGACGCCCGCCGCTTTGCCCGGCACGCCGCTGGTGGTGGTTCTGGAAGACATCCAGGACCCCGGCAACATGGGAGCGATGCTGCGTACCGCATCGGCGGCGGGGGCCACGCAAGCCGTGCTGTCGAAGGGCTGCCACGATGCCTGGTCGCCCAAAGCATTGCGTGGCGGGCAGGGGGCGCAATTCGTGCTGCCATTGACGTGGGGCGTCGATCTGCCAGCCTGGCTGGCGAGTTTTGAAGGCGAATCGCTGGCGCTGGCGCTGGGTGAAAACCGCAGCCTCTATGACAAGCTCCTGCGCGGGCCGCTGGCCCTGATCGTCGGCAATGAAGGCGCGGGGGTGTCGCAGGCAGCACGCCATGCCGCCCGCGCCACGGTGAGCATTCCCATGTCGGGCCGGGTGGAGTCGCTCAACGCGGCGGCAGCGCTGGCCGTGGCGGTTTTCGAGGTGGCGCGGCAGCGGGCCAGTTGAACCCGGCGCTGCGCCGGCGCCGCCGGGCAAAACCAAAAAAACGGCGGGGCACGCCCCGCCGTCCGTGAACACAGCCTGCGCCGCGCCATGCGACGCGCGGCGCCGGTTTACAGCGACTTCTTGCAGAAATACCAGTCGGTACACTCGTAACCTTCGCCCAGGCGCGCTTCAGCGGCTGCGGCGTCCTGCGGCGGCGGCACGATGACCTGGTCGCCGGGCTGCCAGCCTTCGGGCGTGGCGATCTTGTTCGCGTCCGACGCCTGCAACGCGCTGACCAGACGCAGGAACTCGGGGATCGAGCGGCCATTGGTCATCGGGTAGTAGACCATCGCCCGCAGCATGCCCTTGGGGTCGATGATGAAGGTCGCGCGCACCGCCGAGGTGTCGGCCGCGCCCGGATGGATCATGCCGTAGGCTTTCGCCACGGTCATCGACAGGTCTTCGATGATCGGGAACGGGATCTCGACGCCGAATTTTTCCTTGATGTTGCGCACCCAGGCCACGTGCGAGTAATAGCTGTCGATCGACAGGCCGAGCAGGTCGCAGTTGAGCTTCTGGAAGTCGTCGTAGTGCTTGGCGAAAGCGATGAATTCGGTGGTGCATACCGGGGTGAAGTCGGCGGGGTGCGAAAACAGCACCAGCCACTTGCCCTCGTAGTCGGACAGCTTCCTGACGCCGTGGGTGGTGCGCGCCTCGAACTCGGGCGCGCGTTCGTTGATGCGGGGCATGGATACGATTTCGGACATGGTTTTTCCTTTCGAGAGAATGTTTATTAGCAATTGCTAATAAACTAACGATACAGTCCATCCGACCCTCTGTGAAGGGGAATGGTTCGATGGGATCGATCGAGAACATGAATGGACGGCGGTCAACCCCAGCCCAGCGCGCTGGCGCCGTGATAAACCGCATAGCACGCGAGCCATGCCAGTCCGAACAGATACGCGGCCATGACGCCCACCCACTTCCAGCTGCCGGTTTCGCGCTTGACGGTGGCGAGCGTGGACAGGCACTGCGGCGCGAAGACGAACCAGGTCAGGAGCGAGAGCGCGGTGGCGAGGCTCCATTGCTGGGCGATGAGCGGTGTGAGCGCCTGCGCGGTGTCGTCGCCGGTGGCGGACAGCGCATAGACGGTGCCGAGCGCGGACACGGCGACCTCGCGCGCGGCCATGCCGGGCACCAGCGCCACGCTGATCTGCCAGTTGAAACCGATGGGTTCGAGCACCACGGCAAGCATGCGGCCGAGCGTGCCGGCGAGGCTGGTTTCGATGGCGGGCGCGGTGCTGCCCGGCGGCGGCGCGGGGAAGCTGGCGAGGAACCACATGACGAGGGTGAGCGCGAGGATGATGCCGCCGACGCGCTTCAGGAAGATTGCCGCGCGCTGCCATAAACCGATCAGCACGTTGCGCGGCGCGGGCCAGTGCCAGGTGGGCAATTCCATCATCAAGGGGCGCGGCAGGCCGCGGGCGGTGAGGCGCTTGGCGAGCCAGGCGATGCCCATCGCGCTCGTCACGCCGGCGACGTAAAGGCCGAACAGCACCAGGCCCTGCAATTCGAACATGCCGGCGATCTGGCGCCGGGGAATGAAGGCGCCGATCAAGAGTGCGTACACCGGCAGCCGCGCCGAGCAGGTCATCAAGGGCGCGATCATGATGGTGACGAGCCGGTCGCGCGGGTTGGCAATGGTGCGCGCGGCCATGATGCCGGGAATCGCGCAGGCGAAGCTGGAGAGCAGCGGAATGAAGGAACGCCCGGACAGGCCCACGCTGCCCATCATGCGGTCGAGCAAAAACGCGGCGCGCGGCAGGTAGCCCGATTCCTCCAGCACCAGGATGAAGAAGAACAGGATGAGAATCTGCGGCAGGAAGACGAGCACGCCGCCGGCGCCGGCGATCACGCCGTCGACGACGAGGCTTCTGAGCCAGATGTCGGGCAGCGCAGCGGTGACGCCGTCGGCGACCCACGTCGTGGCTGCCTCGATTGCGCCCATCGGCGCTTCGGCCCAGGCGAACACAGCCTGGAACATGAGGAACAGCACGCCGAGCAACAGGGCCATGCCGAATACCGGATGCAGCACCACGCGGTCGATGCGGTCGGACAGCGTCTGCGGCGCGTGGCTGTCGAGCCCGAGACGGGCGAGGATGCGCTGCACGCTGTCGTGGTCGGCTTCGACCGGAACGGGCGGCGCGCCGGCCGGCGACGCCTGCGCTGTCGCGGCGCGCCAGGCGTCGTCGGGCGCGTCGAGCAGCGCGCGCAATTCGGCCGCGCCGTGTTTTTTGACCGCCACGGTCTTGACCACCGGCACGCCAAGCTCGGCGGAAAGTCTGTCCGCGTCGACGTGGATGCCGCGCCGCGCCGCCAGATCGGTCATGTTGAGCGCCACCGCGCAGGGTATCCCCAGGCGCTTGACCGCCAGCACCAGGCGCAGGTTGCGTCTGAGGTTGGTGGCGTCGACCACGCAGAGCACGCGGTCGGGGCGGCGCTCGCCGCGCGCGCGACCCATGAGCACGTCGACCGTCACGGTTTCGTCCGGCGAGCGCGGGTTGAGGCTGTAGGTGCCGGGCAGGTCGAGCACGCGCAGCGGCTTGCCGGCAGCGGTGAGATAGCGGCCTTCCTTGCGCTCGACGGTGACGCCGGCATAGTTCGCCACTTTTTGCCGGCTGCCGGTCAGCACGTTGAACAGCGCGGTCTTGCCGCAGTTGGGATTGCCCACCAGCGCCACCAGCGGCCCGCCGCGATGGACGTGGATGACGGCGGCATGTCCGGCGTTGCCGCGCGCCGAGGCGTGACAGCCGCTCATGCCTGCGCCCGCCCGTCGGCCGGCGTGACGACTTCGATGCACGCCGCCTCGGCGCGGCGCAGCGCGAAGGTGGACGAACCGATACGCACGACCAGTGGGTCGTCGCCCGGCGCGCGCGCCATCAGCATCGCCGTTTCGCCCGGCAGGAAACCCAGCTCGGCAAGCCACTCGCCCCACTCGTGCGCGTGCGCGGGCGGGTGGATCGCTGCGATGCGGCAGGGTTCGGAGTCGCGACAACAGTCGAGGGTGCGGTATTTCATGGACGGGCTTTCAGGCTGGCGTTGACGGAAGGCGCGGCGGCATGGGCGCGTGCGGCGGGTTGGTGTGCGGGCGCTGCGCGCCGCCGCGCGCGGCGGCG
>JAIWOL010000114.1 GCA_020216925.1 Thiobacillus sp.
GCACAGCTCCCCACAAAATCTTCTCGCACGCTGATTTTATGCGGGTCTACATGCTGTGCCGATACCTCCCCGGTGAAATATCCGGGTTAGCCCTTAGAATGCCGGCATGGGCAAAAACAAGAATCTGTACCTGATTGGTCTGATGGGGGCTGGCAAAACCACGGTCGGACGCCTGCTGGCCAAGCATTACGGCTGTGATTTTCACGATTCCGATCATGAAATCGAGGCGCGCACGGGTGTCAAGATTCCTGTGATTTTCGAGATCGAGGGCGAGGCCGGATTTCGCAAGCGCGAGGAAGCGGCCATCTCGGATCTGACCGCCCGCGAGGGAATCGTGCTGGCGACGGGGGGCGGGGCCATACTTTCGCCCCTGAATCGCGAGGCTTTGCGGGCAAACGGTCTCGTCATCTATCTGCGCGGGACTCCGGAGCATTTGTATGAGCGGACGCGGCACGACCGGAATCGTCCCCTGCTCCAGACCGCCAACCCCCTCGAAAAGCTGCGCGAGCTTTATCGGCAGCGGGACCCGCTCTACCGCGAGATTGCGGATATTGTGGCCGACACGGGGCGGCAGGGCGTGTCCGCGATGACGCGTGCGCTGTTCGGCAAGATCGATCTGTTGCGCTCATGCGCCGGTGCGCAGGATGGTGGGCGCGCAGGGGGGCAGTCAGGGCCGGGTCCAGTGACGCCAGAGTGAAAGCGCCCATTCGGGCAGCCAGCGCGCTGAGGCCCGATGCAGGCTGGCTGGCGCGACAGGCGTGTCCCCCAGAACGACTTCTCCGTTATCCGGATTGAACCACCAGCGCCGCGGGCCTTCCGGGAGGCCGATTTCCACACCCACCCTGCCGCCCTGTTGCAAAAGTTCAAGGCGGGGCACGGCGTCACCCTTGCGCAGGCGCGGGGCCAGCGCAACCAGAAATGTATCGCGCTTCTGGTGCGTGCCAGGCATCAATTCGATGCGCCAGTTGCCGGGTTCGACTGGCTGGTTCCGGCGGGCAAGCAGGTTGGCGAGTGTGCCGGCCTCATCGTAATTTTTGCCATCGACCCAGAACTCGAAGCCCGGCCCGCCAATCGCGGTGAGGCGAGGGGCTCTGGGCAGCAGCACTTGTCCGTGCAGATGCCCGCCATCTGGCTTGCCGGTGTCTACGGAGAAACGCGTGCCGGCGATATGGGGTTTGCCGGTACTGTGCAGCAGCCAGCGCTTTTCGAATTCGGGCTGGGTGGCGTCAACCACGTCGAAAATGATGACAATATCCGCGGCGCGGTCGTAGACAAAGCTGCGCCACAGGCGCTCGACCCGACGGGTGCGATGGGAAAATTCTCCGCTTCCCGATTGCTTGTTGGTATAGGCCGGGGTGACATCGGCAACGGCCACAACGTGATCCGCGGCTTCTGCGTAGCCGGCGATTCGTCCGGTATGGTAGAGCGTGCGCTGGTCCATCCAGTCGGTCAGGTCGATTGGCGCGGAGGCCAGTCCCCAGCCCGAACCGATACGGCGCTGCCCCCCGTCGTTGGCGATGCTGCGGGCAAACTTGCCGTCGGATCGGGCCGTGTCTGCCGGGTCGGTTACGGTGACCAGATTGTGTGCAATGCTTTGATAGGTGTAGTTCATGTGGTGGTCTGAACCGTATCGGGGGCCATACAGACCGCTGTCCAGGGCAAGTCCGCCACGCTTGTGCAGGGTGAATGCCCCCTGATCCAGATGCGAATGCGACCAGTAGTTGTCGCCTGCCTTGAAGCTGACATAAGTCGCGTCGGCAGACCAGTCGCTGCGTGCGACCACCAAGCCAATCCCGTCAAAGCGTTTTGCCAGCGGCAAGCGGGCACGGGCGTTCGGGTCGATCAGGCTGGCGTCGCCAAGAGGCCCCCAGGGCCAGCTGGTAGGCGCGGGTTCGGGACGGGGGGGGCGCAAGCTGTAAGCTGCCGCGTGCCGGTACTCCAGCGCCAGGGCATTGAGATCAGGCACGATCTTGTCGAAGTAGCTGGCGTCGCCCCAGCGGAAATCCGTGCCATCCGGTTGTTTGCGGTACACGATGAAATCGAGGAATCCCCGAATGCCGGGTTCGGACTTGAAGAGGTCCTCGCCGGTCGCCGCACGCCACATGGCCGGTACCTGATAAACGGCCTGGCCGATGCCGATGCCGACATACTCGCCGCCTTCATGCCAGCCGCCCTGCTGGCCCATGACCTGCCGCCAAACCGGAAGCACGCGGTGTTTCCACAAATCATAAGTGAAGCGCATGTTCAGTTCGCCACGCGGATCGTCGCCATAGAGGGCAATGTTGGCCGCCATCAACGCCTGAAACGGGCTGTTGTAGAGGTAGACGTTGTATGGCGAGAGACGGTCGCGGCGGATGAAATCCACCAGATAGGTCACGCCCTCGGCCAGTTTGTCGCGTAGCTGGACGCGCTGGGTTTCTGTCCACTGGTCGTAGAGCCAGTCGTAGGCCAGCGCAACGGGTTTGGCCTGCTCGCCGCGGTAGCTGTATTGCTGTTGCAGCAAACGCGCGTGCAGCTGCGGCAAATCCTGGCTGGCCGGCTCGATCCGCGCGAGCAGGGTGATGGCATATAAATCACCGTTCCTGGCGTGATAGCGCATCTGGTTGAGCCATTCCGGGTTTTCGGCGCGCAGGCGGGCGATGTCGGCAAGGCTGGGATGCGGCAACCGCGGATGTTGCTGTCTGAATCCCGGCAGAAAAATCGGGGCAAGTTGCTGCGGCGCCGGCAGCATGGCACGGCCGCGTTCGTCGGTCGCGAACTGCACGCTGCTGCCGACCGTCCAGCCGGCCACGCCGAGCGAGGTCATCGCCGCCGCCAGCGCGGGCAGCGCCCAGCGTGCCGTGCGCACCGGCAACGCCGGCTCCGTGGCGATCATGCGGCCGCGCGTATCGGTCAGCAGCCAGGGCAGCATCCAGCCCAGCAACGCCAGCAACACGTCGGTGACGTCGGCAAAGCGGCCGGGGATCGACTGCTGCATCCATTCCAGCGCAAGCGCCAGCAGCGCCACAGCCGCGCCGCCGCCCAGCCAGACGGCGCGCCGCCAGCGCCAGGGCGTGAGCCAGCGCGCCACCAGCGCCAGCGCGATGAAGGGCCACAGCGTTTCAAGAATATCCAGCATCCCCGACAGCGACCCCACCTGGCCGGCGAAGGGAACCCAGTTCATGCTGTAGGTGGTGGCGGTGTCGCCGGGCTGGAACTGCGCCAGCGTATAGGCGGTCAGCAGCGCGGCGCCGGCACCGGCCGCCCGCATCACCGTGTCGCGCGGCCACACCGTCAGCAACGCCATCGCCGCCGCCCAGCCGGCCAGCGCTTCGAGCGTCAGCTGCCGCCCCACCACCGGAATTTTCAGCAGCAGCACCGTCAGGCTGAACACCAGAAACGGCCAGGCAATCGGACGCAGCGCCGCCAGCCGCGCGATCAGCCCCAGCGCCATCACGGCCAGGCCGGTACCGAGGGCATCCATAGGACGGAAGGTCTCGGGATGGCGCAGCGTGTTGCCCAGCGGCTTGAGCCCGCTTTTCAGATTGCCCCAGTCGAGCGACGGCACGAAGGGGCCTGCCTGCGTCAGCGCCCACAGTCCGAGGACGATCAGCGCCAGATTCGCCAGCGCGCCGGGCGCGAACCAGTTGTGCCGCGCACTCAGCAGCAGGCGTCCGGTCGGCAAACGCGGATCGAACAGCGCGGCAAACAGCGCCCCGCCCAGCGCGCCGGCTGAATTGACGGCCCAGTCCAGACTCGACGGCACGCGGCTGGGCAGAGCCGACTGCATCACCTCCAGCACGAAGCTCAGGCTGCTGCCGAGCAGACTCGCCAGCAGCACCGCTGCCACCATGCCAAGCCGGGGCCGCAGCCACAAGGCAGCAAACAGCCCCAGCGGCACATACGCCAGCAGATTCACCATGATGTCGGCGCGCGACGCGTGGGCGGGCCAGGGCAGCGTGATAGGATTCGACCAGCCCAACAGCGGCGGCGTCCATTCCGACAGCGGAAACACCGTGCCGTAGGCGACCAGCGCGCCGTAGGCGATCGCCATCCACAACATCGACGTCGCGCGCGGAGCGCGCACGGAACCGGCGGTGCTTGAAGAGGGGCGGCGTGGCATGCAAGGATTCTAACCAACAAAGATGGCGCAAATAGACATTTTCAACGGCGACGCCGACGGCCTCTGCGCCCTGCACCAGCTGCGGCTGGACCAGCCGTGCGACAGCACGCTGGTCACTGGCCCCAAGCGCGACATCGGTTTGCTGAAACGTGTCGAGGCTGGCGCGGGCGACAGGATCACCGTGCTCGACATCGCCCTCTCCCAAAACCGCGAGGCGCTGGACCGGCTGCTCGCCGCCGGGGCGCAGGTCCGCTATTTCGATCACCATCAGCCGGGCGATATCCCCACGCATCCGAATTTCGAGCCCCACATCGACACCGATGCCAACGTCTGCACCAGCCTGCTGGTCAACCAGTACTTGCAGGGCAGGCATCTGGCGTGGGCGGTCACGGCAGCATTCGGTGACAACCTCGCCGCTGCCGCGCGCGCCGCTGCCGCGCCGCTCGGTTTGAACGACGCGGCACTTGCCCAGCTGCAATCCCTGGGCGAGTACCTCAACTACAACGGCTATGGCGAAACGCTCGACGACCTGCATTTCCACCCCGCCGACCTGTACCGGCAAATGCAGCCGTACCCTGATCCACTGGCGTTCGTGGCCGAAGCCCCGGCCTACCGGAAACTGGCGGTCGGTTACGCATCGGACATGGCGCAAGCGGCTGGTGTTCAGGCCGCGGAAACCACACCGGCCGGACGCATTTTCATGCTGCCGGCCGAAAAATGGGCGCGTCGAATTTCCGGCGTGTTTGGCAACCGCCTGGCGGTCGAGTCGCCGCACGCCGCGCACGCCGT
>JAIWOL010000025.1 GCA_020216925.1 Thiobacillus sp.
GGGGGGACTCGAACCCCCACGCCTTGCGGCGCTGGAACCTAAATCCAGTGCGTCTACCAATTCCGCCACTCTCGCGGCTTGGCCGCAAAACCATCAGCCAATAAGTGTAATATAATCAATGCGATGCTGTCACCCAAGGCAGCCCGGCCTCGTCTTAAGTCTTTATTCCCATTCCGTTTTTTATTGCCGGTGCCGGTCAATCATTACGAAAACTTCCCCGTTGCATCCTGGTTGCTGCCGGGACGGCTGCGTCGCCCGGTCGAAGCAATCTACCGCTTCGCCCGCAGCGCGGACGACATTGCCGACGAAGGTCACGATCCGCCTGCCGAGCGCCTCGCGCGGCTTGCGGCCTATCGGCACGAACTGGCTCGCATCGAAATGGGCGAAACGCCGACCGACCCGTTATTTGGCCCTCTGGCGCAAGCCATGCGGGCACACGACATACCGCATGCGCCATTACGCGATCTGCTGTCGGCTTTTGAGCAGGACGTGACGAAAACACGCTACGCCGATTTCGGAGAGGTAATGGACTACTGCCGGCGCTCCGCCAACCCTGTCGGCCGGCTGATGATGCATCTTTACGGCGACGACAATCCGCGTCATCTCGCCTATTCGGACGCCATCTGCAGCAGTCTGCAGCTGATCAATTTCCTGCAGGACATCGCCATCGATTACCGGAAGAACCGCATATATCTGCCGCAGGACGAACTGGCTGCGCATCACGTCAGCGAATCGCAGATCGCCACGGGCGATACGCGCGGTCTGTGGCGCGCGATGATGCTGAAACAGATCGAGCGGGCGCGCAAACTCCTTCAGGCCGGCGCGCCACTCGGCCGCATTCTCAAGGGACGCATCGGGCTGGAGCTCAGGGTCACCATACGGGGCGGCGAAACGATCCTGCGCAAGCTGCATGCCGACCCGGCCTGTGTATTTTCGCGGCGTCCCGTGCTGACCCGGGGCGACTGGATCATGATGGTGTTGCGGGGTTTGCGCTGACATGGACCCCCACCAGTACTGCCAGGAACGGGCGGCTGCCAGCGGCTCCAGTTTTTACTACAGCTTTGTCTTTCTGGCGCCCGATACTCGCCGGGCAATCACCGCGTTTTATGCGCTCTGCCGCGAGCTTGACGATGTGGTGGACGAATGCCGCGACCGGCAGATCGCCGTAGCCAAGCTCGAGTGGTGGAGAAACGAGATCGCACGTTTTGGCGACAATCAGGCCGAACACCCGGCCACGCGCGCGCTTGCCGACACGAATTGCGGGGGGCGCATCGCTCCGGCCCTGCTGCTGGAGATCGTCGACGGCATGGCGATGGATCTGGATTACGGGCGCTACCCGGATTTCAAGTCGCTGAACCTGTACTGCTATCGTGTCGCGGGCGTAGTGGGTGAAGTCGCCGCGTCCATCTTTGGCGGCATGCGCACGGAAAATGATCGCGCAGTACGCCGTTACGCCCATGAACTCGGCCTCGCCTTCCAGCTCACCAATATCATCCGCGATGTCGGCGAAGACGCCCGGCGCGGTCGTATCTACCTGCCGCAGGACGAGCTGGCGCGATTCGGCGTCGCCGAATCCGATCTCCTGGAAGGCCGGGATTCCCCGGCCTTCCAGGCGCTGATGGAATTCCAGTACGCGCGGGCTATCGCCCACTACGACAGCGCACTCGCCGCCCTGCCAGAAACGGCTCGCCTTGAGCAGCGTCCGGGGTTGATCATGGCCGCCATCTACCGCACGCTGCTCGATGAAATCCGCCGCAGCCATTTTCCTGTGTTGCGTGCCCGCGTGTCGCTTACCCCTGTGCGCAAGCTCTGGCTGGCCAGCAAGACCTGGCTGTTTGCATGACGCGTCCGGTCGCAGTAGTGGGCGGCGGCTGGGCTGGATGTGCAGCCGCCCTGACCCTCGCCGAAGCGGGCGTGAATGTTGCGCTGTTCGAGGCAAGCCGAACGCTCGGCGGACGCGCGCGCGCAACCGTGCTCGACGGACGTCCGGTAGACAACGGCCAGCACATGCTGCTGGGCGCCTACACTACCACCCTGGACCTGCTCAACCGGCTCGGGGGGCACAAAACCGACCGCCTGTGGCGTCGCCCTCTCCGCCTCGACGCGCCGCCAGGCTTCAGCCTGGTTTGCCCGCGCTGGCCTGCGCCGCTCAATCTGCTGGCCGGATTCGTGGCCGCGCGCGGGCTGAGTTGGCAGGAAAAATGGTCTGCCCTGCAATGGTCGCGCAGGCTGCTGGCCGGGTTGCAGCCCCCGGCAGGCAGCACTGTCGCCGTGCTGACCCGCAGACAGCCCGCACGCGTCAACCAGTTGCTGTGGCATCCGCTTTGTGTCGCCGCCCTGAACACGCCAGCCGATGCCGCTTGCGCGCGCACATTCGCTGCCGTGCTGCGGGGCGCGCTGGGCGGGCATCGCACGCACAGCGACTTTCTGTTGCCACGATGCGATCTCTCGGCCCTGTTTCCCCTGCCTGCCGCCGAGCGCATCCAAGCGCTGGGCGGCACCGTGCATACCGGACAGCGCGTGCGCGCAGTCGAGGCGGGCCATGATGCAGTCACGCTGCGTATCAACGACACAGCCCCCGGATTCAGCCGGGTGATCATCGCTGTGGCCCCCCAGCACCTGCACGCGCTCACCGAATACATCAGGGAACTCGACAACGTCCGGCGCATGGTTGCGCAATACACCTATCAGCCCATTGCAACCGCCTATTTCCAGTTCGATCCCGGGTTTCGTTTACCCCATCCAGTACTGGCCCTGACCGGCGGGCCCGCACAATATGTTTTCGATCGAGGATACAGCCACGGCCAGGCCGGTCTTCTAGCCTGCGTGGCCAGCGCAGCCGCAAATCTGCCAAACGGCTGGATCGACCAGGTCGAGGCTCAATTGCGGCACATCGTCTCGCCAGGCCCTGTCCTCTGGCGACGCGCCATCGTCGAAAAACAGGCGACATACGGTTGCGTCCCGGACTTGCCCCGGCCATCTGTCGGCACGCCACATCCGTTGATTTTTCTTGCTGGCGACTATACTGCCGGCCCCTACCCGGCCACTCTCGAAAGCGCAACGATGAGCGGCGTACAATCCGCGCACGCCCTGCTCAACAGCCTATGAAAGACTACTCCCCCCGCCCCGACCTGCTCGCTGACCGCGTCATCCTGGTGACAGGCGCAGGCTCCGGACTTGGGCGTGCAGCCAGCCTTGCCTACGCTCGCCACGGGGCCACCGTGGCGCTCCTCGGGCGAGATGAAAACCGGCTCGAAGCGGTGTACGACGAGATTCTCGCCAGCGGCGGCCCGGAACCCGCCATGTTTCCCTTCGATCTGGGCGTCGCCGATGATCGCGCGTTCGAAACCCTGGCTGGCACACTTGTCCATCACCTGAAGCGCCTGGACGGCATCCTCCATAGCGCGCACCAGTTCTTCAGCCTCACCCCGCTGTCGTTGCAAACGCTGGAACAATGGCAAACCCTGATGCGGGTCAACCTCATCGCGCCGTTTGCCCTCACCCGTGCCTGCCTGCCCGCACTGCGCGCGGCTCCGAGCGCGTCGGTGATCTTCACTGGCGAGACACACGGCCACCAGCCGGCAGCGTTCTGGGGCGGGTATGCGGTGGCCAAGGCCGGACTGGAAACCCTGACGCATATCTGGTCAGAGGAATTGGGCGAAGCCGCCCCGGTACGCATGAACACCCTGATTCCTGGCCAGGTCGCCACCACCCTGCGCTCGCGCACTCACCCGGGGCTTGCGCCCGAGCGTCTGCCGCAACCTGCCGACCTGATGCCTTTCTACCTCTACCTGATGGGAGACGACAGCCTCGCCGTTCGGGGTCGCATCGTCGAATGTGCCGCTTGAAACCCTGTCTGGCATGAAAATCGGGCGCTACGAGATCATCGGTGAAATCGGCCAGGGCGCAATGGGCACGGTTTACCGGGCCCGAGACCCGCTGATTGAACGTGAAGTGGCAATCAAGACCGTCGCCATTGATCGATTGCGCGAAGAAGGCACCGACGCGGATGCCCGCTTCCTGCTGGAAGCCCGCAGCGCAGGCCGCCTGTCGCACCCCAACATCGTGACGATCTACGACGTGGGCGAGACCGAATCGCTTGCCTACATTGCCATGGAATTTCTCCAGGGCTCGACCTTGCGCGACCTGATGGATCGTCAGCCACTGCCGCTCGACCTGGCGCTCGACACCGCCTGTCAAATGGCTGAAGCACTGGCGTTTGCCCATGAACATGGCGTGATCCACCGGGACATCAAACCGGCCAACGTGGTAGTCACCGGCCAGCGCGGACGGATCAAGCTCACCGATTTCGGCATCGCCCGGCTGCTTAACAGCAACCATACCCAGGCTGGGCAAATGTTGGGGTCGCCGCGCTACATGTCACCCGAACAGGCCATGGGGCGGGAAATCGACGGGCGCTCCGACATTTTTTCACTGGGAGCGGTTCTTTACGAAATGCTCACGGGCAAATACGCCTTCGATGGCGACAGCCTGCCAGCCATCGTCTATCGCGTCATCAACGAAACGCCGGAATACCTGGCACTGCCAGGTGGTCTGCCGCCCGTTCTGGCCGAACTGCTTTTGCGCATGCTGCACAAACAGCCCACAAGGCGACCCCATGCGCGTGAAGTGGCCCAGGCACTGGCTCTGCTTCAAGCCAGCCCGGCAGCGCCGGCGGTCGCCACGACACCCGCCCCAGGCGTATCCGGGCGGCTGCGCCTGCTGGCCTTTGCCACGCCCGTCGGTGTGCTGCTGCTGGCTGGCGTCGGCATGATCGTGATTGAACATTTTCTGCCTAAAGCGATGCGCCAACCCACCGTCGTCGCCCCCGCGCCGCCCCCGCCGGTTGCAGCGTTACCCCCTCCCGCCGCCGAATCCGGGAAGCCCCAGGCCTCATCCCCTGCGCCAGTCCGGGTGGAAAAAACCGGCCGGCCCAAACCCAAAGTCAGGCCGGAGGTTGTCGCGGATGCCTATCTCCTGAAGCTGGATGCCACCCGCACCGAATTGCGCATCAAACGCACCGAATTGCTGCTGCGATACACCGAGCAGCATCCCGACATTTTGCAAATCGACCGGCAGATCGCACAATTGGAGGAAGAACGCCGGCACCACGTTCGTCTGCTCCAGAAGGAACAACAACAGGACTAGGTTCCGCGCCGCGTCCTCACCAATTGGTTTCCCGTTCGGCCGTGGCAGAGACCTTGTGAATGCTCAGGTCGGCGCCATTGAATTCAGCTTCGGCATCGAGCCGCAGGCCCACGGCCAGCTTCAAGACACCGTACACCGCAAAGCTACCGGCAAGGGCCACCACAACCCCGCCCAGCGTGCCGATCCCCTGTGCAGCAAGGCTCACTCCGCCCATCCCGCCCAGCGTCTGCATGCCGAAAATGCCGGCGGCGATCCCGCCCCAGGCGCCGCACAGACCATGCAACGGCCAGACCCCCAGCACGTCGTCGATCTTCCATTTGTTCTGGGTCACCATGAACATCCAGACAAACAGCGCGCCCGCGATCGCGCCCGTTGCCAGCGCTCCCAGCGGATGCATCAGGTCCGATCCGGCGCACACGGCCACCAGGCCGGCCAGCGGGCCGTTGTGGATGAAACCGGGGTCGTTCTTGCCGATGAAAAGTGCCGCAAGCGTGCCCCCCACCATCGCCATCAGCGAATTCACCGCCACCAGACCCGATACCGATTCGATCAGCTGCGCCGACATCACATTGAAGCCAAACCATCCCACCGTCAGAATCCAGGCTCCCAGCGCCAGAAAAGGAATGTTCGAAGGCGGATGCGCGGACACCAGTCCATCCTTGGTATAGCGGCCGCGCCGCGCACCGAGCAGCAGCACTGCGGGCAACGCTATCCACCCCCCCACGGCGTGGACCACCACCGAGCCGGCAAAGTCATGAAATTTGGCTCCGGTAGTGGCCTCGAGCCAATCCTGCAGTCCGTAGTTGCCATTCCAGACGATGCCTTCGAAAAAAGGATAGACCAGGCCAACCAGCGCAAACGTGGCTGCAAGCTGGGGATTGAAACGCGCGCGCTCGGCAATTCCGCCAGACACGATGGCCGGAATCGCCGCCGCGAAGGTCAGCAGGAAAAAGAATTTGACAAGCTCGTAGCCATTTTTTGCCGCGAGCGTCTCAGCTCCCGCAAAGAAGCTCACACCGTAGGCCACGCTGTAGCCGATGAAAAAATAGGCGATAGTGGAAACAGAAAAATCGGTCAGGATCTTGACCAGAGCATTGACCTGATTTTTCTTGCGTACCGTTCCGAGTTCCAGAAAGGCAAACCCGGCGTGCATCGCCAACACCATGATGCCGCCCAGCAACACGAACAATACATCGCTACCTGATTTCAAGGCTTCCATGCAGAATGCTCCTCGCAGTGTTGTGCGGCAGCATCAAGCAATAAACAAACCAGGCGTTCAAGCCATTGATTTGTTTGTATATGACAGAATCCCGGGCGACAAATGCGCACTCATATGGTGCAAAACATCCCGGAATGCACCACAAGGCGGCTTCAGTTTCTGTCCCGCGATTCGGACTCGATTCTATCGAGCTCCGCGTCCATGTCCGACTCCGACATCGGCTCGTAGTCCGAACCGGGCTTGGGTGCTGGCTTGGTGATCAACACTGCAATCAGGATACCGAGTTCGTACAGAATCCATAGCGGAATCGCCAGCATGAACTGGGAAATGATGTCGGGAGGCGTGAAGATCGCCCCAACGACGAAGGCGCCAACGATCACATAGGGGCGAATCTCGCGCAATTTTGCGACCGAGACCATGCCCATCTTCACCAGCAGCACCACCGCCACGGGCACTTCAAATGTCAGGCCGAAAGCCATGAAAAGCGTCATGACGAAATCGAGGTACTTGCCGATGTCCGTCATCACGGCCACGCCCTCGGGCGCCACCCCCACGATGAAACCGAACACCACCGGAAACACCAGGAAATAGGCAAACGCCATGCCCAGCAAAAACAGAATCACGCTGGCAATTACAAGCGGCACGCCCAGGCGCTTCTCGTGCTGGTACAGCCCCGGCGCCACGAACGCCCACGCCTGATAGAACACCCAGGGCAGGGCCAGCAGGAATGCCGTCATCAGGGTGACCTTCATGGGCACGAAGAAGGGCGTAGTGACTTCGGTTGCGATCATCTGCCCGCCTTGTGGCAGCGAGGCGAGCATGGGTTTGGCCAGCAGGGCGTACAGCTCCTGCGCCCAAGGAAACAGCAGCACGAAAAGAATGACCACGGCCAGCAGCGCCCGCAGCAGCCTGTCCCGCATTTCGATCAAATGCGAGATGAAGGAGTCCTCGCGATTACTCATGCGGATTTGTCCGTTGCCGGGTCCTTGGTTATGGGATTCTGGTCGGGCTCATCCAGCGGCAGGCTCTGCTGCGCGGCAGGGTTCGCAGCGCTCTCCTTCATGGCCGCAGCCGTCACCTGCCGTTCTCCTTCGGTGGCGCCCATCGCCGCCAGCACCTTGCTGACGTTGCTGGTTTCGTTGCGCAGGTAATCGTCGACCACGGTTGCCTGCTGTTCGACGTTAGCCGCAGCGGATTCGATCGAGTCCCTGAAATCCTGTCCCACCTTGCGCAATTCGTCCGCCTGCATCTCGCGACTGATATCCGACTTGACGGTCGATACATAACGCTGCATGCGACCGTATAAATGTCCGGCCGTGCGCGCAACCTTGGGCAGGCGCTCGGGGCCGATGACGATCAGCGCAACGACGCCGATGACGAGGAGTTCGGTAAAGCCGATGTCGAACATGTTTCAGTTGCGAGATTCAAGACGCAAGTAGTGGCTCGTGCCTTGCATCCTGTTTCTTGCACCTTAACTCTGCTGCTTGTCCTTGACCTCGGCGTCGATGGTATGAGCGCCCTTCTCGTTTTCCGAGAGTTTGGGCGCGTCTTCCTTCATGCCTTCCTTGAAACCCTTGACCGCCCCCCCCAGGTCGCTGCCGATGTTGCGCAGTTTCTTGGTGCCGAAAATCAGCAGCACCACGACCAGTACGATCAGCCAATGCCAGATGCTGAAGCTACCCATGTGAAATCTCCTCTTGAATTAAGCCTGGCGGACGGGATCACCGCCGCCGAATACGTGAATATGGATATGGAATATCTCTTGGCCACCACCGCGCCCGGTGTTGATCAGCGTCTTGAAGCCATCCGCCAGCCCCTGCTCCTGTGCCAATCTGGGTGCCAGCAGCAACATCCTGCCCAGCAGCCGTTCATGCTCCGGCCCGGCATCCGCCAGCGAGGCCACATGCGCTTTGGGAATGATCAGGAAATGCACCCGGGCAAACGGGTGTATGTCGTGAAATGCCAGTATCTCGCCGTCTTCATAGACCTTGCCGCAGGGCAGTTGCCCGGCGACGATTTTGCAGAAGATGCAGTCATTCATGGCGATTCGCCTTCTCAACCAGGCCCGACAGGCCCTCGCGACGCGCAAGCTCGTTCAGTATGTCGGCGGGCCTCAGGTTCTTGTGGGCAAGCAGAACCAGCGTATGAAACCACAAATCGGCGATTTCGTAGATGATCTTTTCGGCCTGACCGTCCTTGGCAGCCATCACGGTTTCGGTCGCCTCCTCGCCGATCTTCTTCAGGATGGCGTCGGTTCCCTTCGCGTAGAGCCTGGCCACGTAGGAACTCTCCGGCGAAGCCTGTTTGCGCGCCTCCAGCGTCTGCGCAATCCGATCGAGAATGTCGCTCATTGGTAGATATCGTCCGGGTTTTTCAGCACGGGAGCAGTCGTGACCCACTCCTCACCCTGATCCGTATGGGCAAGTTTCTGGAAAAAACACGAGCGACGTCCCGTATGACAGGCAATCCCCCCCACCTGTTCGATTTTCAGCAAGATCACGTCATTGTCACAATCCAGACGGATCTCGCTGACGTTCTGCACGTGGCCGGATTCCTCGCCCTTGCGCCAGAGCCGGTTGCGCGAACGGGAGAAATACACCCCTCGCCGGGTGCGGGCGGTTTCTGCCAGCGCCTCGCGATTCATCCAGGCCACCATGAGAATTTCTCCGGTAGCCGCGTCCTGGGCAATGGCAGGCACCAGGCCGTGTGCATCCCATTTCAGGACATCGAGCCAGCGGCTGTCGATCTTGGTACTCATAGGCGAACCTCGATGCCGTATTGTTTCATGTAACGTTTCGCTTCGTTGACGGTGTATTCGCCGAAATGAAAGATGCTCGCCGCCAACACCGCGTCGGCGTGCCCTTCGCGCACGCCATCGACCAGATGCTGCAGATTGCCCACTCCACCGCTGGCGACGATGGGAATGGACACCGCATCCGAAATCGCACGGGTCAGCCCCAGATCGAAACCACTCTTGGTGCCATCGCGATCCATGGAGGTGAGCAGAAGTTCCCCGGCACCGAGAGATTCCATTTTTTTTGCCCATGCCACGGCATCCAGGCCCGTGGCTTTCCGGCCCCCGTGGGTAAAAACCTCCCAGCCCTGCCCCACACGCTTGGAATCAATGGCCACGACTATGCATTGGCTGCCATAACGGTCGGCGGCATCTTTCACCAGTTGGGGATTCACCACAGCCGAAGTGTTGATGCTTACTTTATCGGCCCCCGCGTTGAGCAGGCGCTGCACGTCTGCCACGGCACGCACGCCGCCGCCTACGGTCAGGGGGATGAACACCTCGCTCGCCACCGCCTCGATGATGTGCAGGATCAGGTCGCGATTGTCGGAGGATGCCGTAATGTCGAGAAACGTCAGCTCGTCGGCGCCCGCCTCGTTGTACTGGCGGGCAATTTCGACCGGGTCGCCGGCATCTTTGAGCTCGACGAAATTGACGCCTTTGACAACCCGTCCGTCGGTCACGTCCAGGCAAGGGATGATGCGCTTGGCAAGCATGACTACTGGCCGAAGATTCGGCCCGCCAACTCGTCGGCGAGCGTCTGCGCCTGGGCGAAATCCAGCGTGCCCTGATAGATGGCGCGGCCGGTAATGGCCCCGACGATGCCATCCCTGGCCACC
>JAIWOL010000147.1 GCA_020216925.1 Thiobacillus sp.
GCCGACAAGGCCTTGACATCGTCGATATTGGTAATGCCGCCGCTGGCGATGACCGGGATCGAAAGCGCTTGCGCAAGCCGCTGCGTGGCCTCGACGTTGACGCCTGTCAACATGCCGTCACGGCCGATGTCAGTGTAGATGACGGCTTCGACGCCATAGCCCTCGAAGCGTTTGGCCAGGTCGATGACATCGTGTCCGGTGATCTTGGACCAGCCTTCGACTGCCACCTTGCCGTCTTTGGCATCCAGACCCACCATCACGTGGCCGGGAAAGGCATCGCAGGCTTCGTGCAGGAAGCCCGGGGTCTTGACCGCCGCCGTCCCGATGATGACGTAGCGCACGCCATCGTCGAGATAGCGTTCAATGGTGGCGAGATCGCGAATGCCGCCGCCCAGCTGCACCGGCATGTCGTCGCCCACTGCGTCGACGATGGCGCGGATCGCAGCATCGTTGACCGGCTTTCCGGCAAAGGCTCCGTTGAGGTCGACCAGATGCAGGCGGCGCGCTCCCTGCGCCTTCCAGTGCAGCGCAGTGGCTGCCGGGTCTTCGGAAAAGACAGTGGCGCGCTCCATCTCGCCTTGTTCAAGGCGCACGCAGTGGCCGTCTTTGAGGTCGATCGCGGGAATGATCAGCATGGTCGTACGAAAGGGAAAAATCAGGCGCAGGCCGCGCCGGTCATGTCGCAGGCAGCAGTCTCGCCATGCGGGTTCCAGGTTGCAAAGTTGCCGAGCAGCGTGAGGCCGGCGTTCTGGCTCTTTTCCGGGTGGAATTGCACGGCGAAGACGTTGCCCGCCGCCACCGCGCATGTAAACGGAAACGGGTAATGCGCAAAACCGGCAATCAGGTCCGGGTCGGCAGGCTGGCTGAAATAGCTGTGCACGAAGTAAAAGCGTTCGCCTTCCTCGATGCCGCGCCACAGGGGATGCGGCATGGCCTGATGCACATTGTTCCAGCCCATGTGCGGCACTTTCAGCTTGTTGCCGCCCTCGTCATGCATGTTTTCGTGCGGAAACCGCAACACCTGGCCGGGGAAAATGCCCAGGCAGGGAGTGTCGCCTTCTTCGCTGTGTTCGAACAGCACCTGCATCCCCATGCAGATGCCGAGAAAGGGTTTGCTTTTCGCGGCTTCGACGATCACCTTGCGCAGCCCGCGCGCATCAATCTCGCGCATGCAATCGCGCGCCGCGCCCTGTCCCGGAAACACCACGCGGCCCGCCGCCGCTATGGTTGCCGGGTCGGATGTCACGACCACACGCATGGCGGGCGCCACGTGTTCGATGGCTTTCGACACCGAACGTAGATTGCCCATGCCGTAATCGATGACTGCAATATCCGCAAACATCAGAGGCTGCCCTTGGTCGAAGGCATCACGCCGGCCATGCGGGGATCGGGCTCGACCGCCATGCGCAGCGCACGGCCAAAGGCCTTGAAGATGGTTTCGGCCTGATGGTGCGCATTGATACCGCGCAGGTTGTCGATATGCAGACTCACGGCAGCGTGGTTGATGAAACCGCGGAAAAATTCCAGAAACAGATCGACATCGAAATCGCCAATGCGCGCACGGGTGTAATCGACGTGGTATTCGATGCCGGGGCGGCCAGACAGGTCAACGACCACGCGTGACAGCGCTTCGTCCAGCGGCACATAGGCGTGTCCATAACGACGGATGCCTTTTTTGTCGCCCAGTGCCTGCGCAAAGGCTTGACCCAGCGTGATGCCGGTATCCTCGACCGTGTGGTGGGCGTCGATATGCAGGTCGCCCTTGGCCTGAATGTCCAGGTCGAAGAGGCCGTGACGGGCGATCTGGTCAAGCATGTGATCCAGAAACGGCACGCCGGTGGCGAGTTTGCTCAGCCCCGTGCCGTCGAGGTTGAGGCTCACCGTAATCTGGGTTTCAAGGGTGGTGCGGCTGACTTGTGCGGTGCGCATGGCGTCGTTTTGCAAGGCTTTGAGGGGATTCTAGCAGCCGGGTCCGATTTCAGCACAGCGCTTTCAGCGCATCGACCAGCGCATCGCATTGCGCGTCCGTTCCCACGGTGATGCGCAGGAAGGGCGCAATACGTTCGGGTTGCCGGAAATGACGCACGACAATGCTGCGCTCACGCAGGGCCGCAGCCAGCGCCGCCCCGTCGTGTCCGGGGTGGCGGGCGAAGATGAAATTGGCTGCGGATGGCAGCACCTCGAACCCCAGCTGGGTCATTTCCGCCACCAGTCGTTCGCGCGTCGCCACCACCCGCGAGCAGATCGACTCGAAATAGGCCCGGTCTTGCATCGAGGCCAGCGCGCCGGCCTGCGCAAAGCGATCAAGCGGATAAGAGTTGAAGCTGTCCTTGACCCGGTTGAGGGCTTCGATCAGATGCGCCTGACCGATGGCATATCCCACCCTGAGCCCCGCGAGCGCGTGGGATTTCGACAGGGTGCGCGTGACCAGCAGCTGCGGGTAACGCGCCACCAGGCCGACAGCCGACAGCCCGCCGAAATCGATGTAGGCCTCGTCGACAACCACCACCGAATCAGGATTGCCCTGCAGCAGACGCTCGATTTCGGCCCTGTCCAGCAAGCGCCCCGTCGGCGCGTTCGGGTTGGGGAAAATGATGCCGCCGTTAGGCCCGAGATAATCGTCTACACGAATCTCGAATGTCTCTGTCAGGGGAACGGTTCGGTACCCGATTTCGTACAGGCCGCAATAAACCGGGTAGAAACTGTAGGTGATATCCGGGAACAGGATGGGCTTGTCATGCCTGAGCAAGGCCAGAAACGCATGCGCCAGTACTTCGTCCGAGCCATTGCCCACAAATACCTGGTCTGCCGTGACGTCATGGTAGGCAGCAATACCCTCGCGCAGACGGTCGGAATTGGGGTCGGGATAAAGGCGCAAGCGCTCGTTCGCTTCGGCGCGAAGGGCTTCCAGCACCCTCGGGCTTGGCCCATAGGGATTCTCATTGGTATTCAGCTTGACCAGATTGGCCAGCTTGGGCTGCTCGCCGGGAACATAGGGGGTCAACCCCCCGACCACAGCGCTCCAGAATTGGCTCATTCCGAACTGCTCACCGAGGAATGAGCCGATATTCAGCCGAACGGGCGTGTGCCTGCAAACCCTCGCCGTAGGCCAGCGTAGCGGCAATACGTCCGAGTGTCTGCGCGCCTGCCTGAGACACCTGGATCAGGCTGGAACGCTTCTGGAAATCGTAGACCCCCAGCGGCGACGAGAACCGCGCGGTGCGTGAGGTCGGCAGCACATGATTCGGTCCGGCGCAGTAGTCACCCAGAGCCTCGCAGGTGTGTCTGCCCAGAAAAATCGCGCCGGCGTGGCGCAATTTTGGCAGCAGCGCCTGCGGATCGGCGACCGACACCTCCAGGTGCTCGGGGGCGATGATGTTGCTGATCGCCGCGGCATCATCCAGATCGAGGGTCTTGATCAGCGCCCCCCGGTTGGTCAGCGAGGTACGGATCACGTCGCTGCGCGGCATTTCCCGGATCAACCGACTGATCGCTTCGGCCACGGCGTCCAGGTAGGCGGCATCGGGCGACAGCAGGATCGACTGCGCCAGTTCATCGTGCTCGGCCTGCGAAAAAAGATCCATCGCAACCCAGTCTGGCGGCGTTGTTCCGTCTGCAATGACGAGGATTTCCGACGGCCCGGCAATCATGTCGATCCCGACCGTGCCGAATACCCGGCGCTTGGCGGCCGCCACATAGGCATTGCCGGGGCCGACGATTTTGTCGACCTGCGGCACCGTTTCCGTGCCATACGCCAGCGCCGCCACCGCCTGTGCGCCGCCAATGGTAAAGACGCGGTCTGCGCCGGCAATGGCAGCGGCAGCCAGAACAAGGGGGTTCTTTTCGCCGCCCGGAGTCGGCACGACCATGATGAGTTCCCCCACACCCGCCACCTTGGCCGGTATGGCGTTCATCAGCACCGAAGAGGGATACGCCGCCTTGCCCCCCGGCACGTAGAGGCCGACACGGTCCAGCGGCGTGATCTGCTGACCAAGCAGGGTGCCGTCATCTTCCGTGTAGGTCCACGAAGTCTGGATTTGTTTCTCGTGATAGCGACGCACTCGCTCGGCAGCGGCCTCCAGCGCAGAACGAGTGTCCGCCGGCAAGGCGTGCCATGCCGTCTCAAGTTCGGCATGCCCCAGTTCGAGCGCCGCGGCGGAATCGACGGACAAACGATCAAAGCGCGCAGTGTATTCCCGCACGGCTGCGTCGCCACGCGTTCTCACGTCTTTCAGGATCGCGGCAACGGTGGTTTCGATGGAAGCATCGGTCGCATCATCGAATTGCAGCAATTTGGTGAGACGCGCCTGGAAATCGGGCTGGGCGCTATCGAGTCGGGTGAGGGTAGGCACGGCAGGCAAACTTTCGCAGAGAGAGCGGAATTGTACCGTTTATTTGAGCGTTCCCACGCCTGGCAGGCGCGTGCAATTGATAGCCATACCCATTCCGGATATTAGACAAAGTCCAGATTGGAGAATAAGATGCATGCATGGATTACTCGCGCGACAACATGGCCGGCCTGCTCCGCAGCCACGACATCAATCCGACCCA
Organism: Thiobacillus sp.; assembly: GCA_020216925.1. Lineage (GTDB taxonomy): Bacteria > Pseudomonadota > Gammaproteobacteria > Burkholderiales > Thiobacillaceae > Thiobacillus. The sequence goes on from JAIWOL010000147.1 coordinate 4,552, forward strand.
CCAGCGGATCGAGATCGCGCACGCCCTGTTTTCACGTCAGGCTCACCTTTCGGCCGACCAGGTCATGGCCATCGTCAACACCCGCCATTCCGAAACCTCCAAAGCCACGGTCTACAACACGCTCAAGCTTTTCCTGGAAAAAGGCCTGATCCGCGAAGTGATCGTCGATCCCAGCAAGGTCTTCTACGATCCCAATACATCGGCGCATCATCATCTGTACGAAGTCGATACGGGCGAACTGACAGACATCGACGCAAGCCAGATACACATCTCCGGTCTGCCTGCGCTGCCTGCCGGCATGGTCACAGAGGGTATCGACCTCATTGTCCGCGTTCGCCGCGCGGCCTGACACCCGGCTTCGGGGCATGCCCGCAATGAAACGGGTACACATCGCCCCCACCCTGATAGACGCCCAGCTCGCTGCCGACCTGCTGGGCAGCCTCGGCATTCCCAATCACATCTTCAATGTAAACGCCGCCGGCGCGCTGGGCGAAGTCCCGTTTGTCAATGCCCAGCCCGAAATCTGGGTCGACGACGATTCACAGGCTGCCCGCGCCCGGGAAATTCTGGCCCGCCATGCCAGCATGCGTGCTGACGAAGAGCAAAGCTGCCCCCATTGCGGCGAAACCAACCCGGCCCATTTCCTGAGCTGCTGGCATTGCGGCAACGCCCTCGCCGGCCGCTTCAGCGTCTAGCTCTGGCCTGCACGCGTCTCCGCATGTTGCCGATAGTGGCGCGCAAAAATCCGTTCGAGCTCGTCGATTGCCTCCTGTGCCGCCACTCCATGAACAAGATGGCGCGTCATTTGCGCCGAGGCTTCGTGGAATATCTGGTTGCGCTCCAGCATCGGGTACGTCTGCATCAATCGCTGGATCGCCTTGACCACACTCTCCTGCTCGGGACGGGGAATGGGCAGCGGCTCGGCAGACGGTGCGTCGGCAAGTTCGACGGCTTCCTTGCCAGCAAGAAATTCTGCGTAATCGAGCAAGGCCTGCTGCCTGGCCTCGGACAGACCCCGGAAAGCCAGCAGCAGCCGTTTGCTGTCACGCATCAGAAACCGCGCCCCTTGGCCGGACGTTTCAGCGGCACAATATCCACATTGCACTGCTGGAATTTGTTCTCGACGAAGCTGATGAATGCATCGAGCAGTTTGCTGCGGAATTTTTCCTGCGCGTAAACCATCGACAGCTCGCGCGTGAGGCGCGGGCTCAGCGGCACCGCCACCAGGGTGCCGAGCTGGATTTCCTTGGTGACGGTAGACGCCGACATGATCGCCACACCCAGGCCGGCTTCGACCGCACCCTTGATCGCCTCGCGGCTCCCCAGTTCCATCTCGATGTGCAGATCATCCGGGTTGACGCCGTTGTGCTTGAAAAAATCGTCGACCACTTCGCGCGTGCCCGAACCGTGTTCGCGCGACACGTAAGGCTGCTCGGCGATTTCACGTGCGTCGATACTGGGGCGATTCGCGAGCGGATGACCGGGCGAACAGATCATCACCAGTTCATCTTCGCAACAGGCCAGCGTGGTGAGATTGGGATTGTGCGACGGCGCCTCGATCAAGCCCACATCCAGCGAGTGATCCGCGATCTTCGATGCAATGGTCTCGGAATTCGCCACCGTCAAGCGGGCCTGCACCTGCGGGAAACGCTCCTTGAATTCACCGAGAATGCGCGGCAATTGATACTCGGCAATCGTGGTGGACGCGCCAATCATCAGCGGCCCCGTCACCTGCCCGGTCAATTCGCCGACGCGCGCCTCCATTTCACCCGTCAGCGCCAGGATGCGCTCGGCGTAGCCCAGCACCAGGTCGCCGGCCGGCGTGAGTGAAATCTTGCCGTGGCTGCGTTCGAACAACCGGGTATTGAAATGCTCCTCCAGCTGTTTGACCTGAAAGGTCACCGCGGGCTGGGTCATATAGAGGATGTCGGCGGCTTTTGTAAAACTCAGCTGTTTGGCGACAGTGTAGAATACTTGCAGTCTGCGGTCGGCCATAAAACCATGCCCCGGGGTCAATAAAGAATTTTATTCAACCACAAACCCGCCCGTGTTGAAAACACCCGTAGCACAACTCCGCCGGCCGACGATGATGTTTCATGCCGGCCCCTCGCGGCCTGATGGCTTTGCCCAGGCCCAGCCTTCGGCCTGTCAGTCTTGAGCCGCGGGTTCTATGTCATCCTGCTGGCACAATTCCTGTCTGCGCTTGCAGACAATGCGCTGCTGTTTGCCGCCATCGGCCTGCTGATCTTTCTGGCCGCACCAGAATGGCACTCCCCGCTGTTGCAGACCGTTTTCGTCATCGCCTACATCGTCCTCGCGCCCCTGGTCGGCCCGTTTGCCGACGCCCTGCCCAAGGGCCGCGTGATGTTCATCGCCAACACCGTCAAATTCATTGGCTGCATGGCCATGTTGTTCGGCCTGGGGCCGTTGTGGGCCTATGCCTTGGTGGGCGTCGGCGCAGCCATGTATTCCCCCGCCAAATACGGCATCCTCACCGAGCTGCTGCCTCCGGAAAAGCTGGTAGTCGCCAACAGCTGGGTAGAAGGCGCCACGGTGGCAGCCATTGTCCTGGGAGCCATCATCGGCGGCGCACTCATCAATCCGCTGCTGGCCGAGAGCATTCTTGCCAGCCTGGGCATGGCGGGTGTACTCATTGCGCCCAAGTTCGCCATCGTCGCCATCACCAGTCTGTATTTCGCGGCGGCCTTCGTGAACCTGTTCATCCCCCGTCTGCCCATCGATCACCGCCTGCCCAGCAAATCGCCTCGATACATCCTGCATGATTTCTGGCACAGCTTCGCGCTGCTGTGGCGCGACCCGCTGGGCCAGGTCTCGCTTGCCGTCACCACCCTGTTCTGGGGCGTGGGAGCCACACTCAGGCTGCTCATCATTGCGTGGGCGGCGCTCAACCTGAAATACGGTCTCGACCAGGCTACCCAGCTGACAGCAGCCACCGCATTCGGCATTGCCATAGGTTCCATCCTGGCAGGCCAATTCGTACAACTGAAAAACGCGGTCAGCGTCCTGCCCGCAGGCATCATTCTGGGGTTTGTGCCCATTGCGCTGATCTGGGTGGAAAGTCTCTGGCCGGCCATTTTGCTGCTCACCCTGGCAGGCGTTCTGGCCGGCTATTTCGTGGTGCCAATGAATGCCCTGCTGCAGCATCGCGGACATCTGTTGATGGGCGCCGGGCACTCCATCGCGCAGCAGAATTTCAATGAGAACATCAGCATCCTCGTGCTGTCAGGGGCCTACGCGTTGATGGTTCGCTCGGACTGGCATATCCACACCATCATCTGGGTATTCGGTCTTTTCATCAGCACGGTGATGACGGCCATCTGGCTCAAACACCGCAACGACGTGGTGCATTAAGCGCCCGACGACCCGCTTCCCGGCGCCTGCGATTTCACCACGCTCATCGCCCCCGCAATCAGGGTCGACAGGTCGGCCATGTTCGACGGCACGATCAGGGTATTGCCGGCCTTGGCAATGCCCGAGAAAGCCTCGACATATTTTTCCGCCACTTTCAGGTTGACGGCCTGCAAGCCGCCAGGCTTCTCGATGGCCATGGCCACGCGCGCGATGGCCTCTGCGTTGGCTATGGCCAGCGCCTTGATCGCTTCGGCCTCGCCCTGGGCGATGTTGATCGCCGCCTGCATCTCGCCTTCGGACTGCTGGATCGCGGCATTGCGCTCGCCGGTGGCGATGTTGATCTGTTCCTGCATGCGGCCTTCGGACGAGGCGATCAGCGCCCGCTTCTCGCGCTCGGCGGTGATCTGCCGCTGCATTGCCTGGAGAATCTCTTTCGGCGGGGTCAGATCCTTGATCTCGTAGCGCAGGACTTTCACGCCCCAGTTGGTCGAAGCCTCGTTCAGCGCCATCACCACGCCACGGTTGATTTCCTCGCGCTCTTCGAAGGTGCGATCCAGCTCCATGCGCCCGATCAGCGAACGCAGCGTGGTTTGCGCCAGTTGCGAGATGGCGGCGATGTAATCGCTGGATCCGTAGGATGCCATCTTTGCATCGGTGACCTGGAAATAAAGAATGCCGTCGACCGCGAGCTGGGTGTTGTCGCGCGTGATGCAGACCTGGCTGGGCACGTCGAGCGGAATCTCCTTCAGCGAATGCTTGTAGGCCACGTTGTCGATGAACGGAATGACGAGATTGAGGCCGGGCACGAGCACACTGTGGAACTTGCCGAGCCGCTCGACCACCCAGGCGTTCTGCTGCGGCACCACGCGCACGCCCTTGGCGACGACGATGGCGATGACGATGAGAATAACGAGAGCAACGGCGTCCATGTGTGTTCCTTGAAGTGAAATCGGTTCAGTTTCCCAGCACCAGCAGCGTACCCTTTACGGCGCGGATGCGCAGCGGCCGGCTTGCGTCTGTTTCCGGCGACTCGGCTTCCGCATCCCAGAGTGCGCCGCGATATTTCACCTGGCCACGTCCCGCCTGCCAGCTCTCGACCTGCACCGGCTGGCCGATATCCATATCCTGCACGGTCGACTCGGGATGCTGCGTGTCGCGTTTCCAGCGTTTCAGGGCCAGCGTGCCCAGCGCGGCGATCACCGCGGCCGTGATGAACTGCGTGCCCCAGCCAAAACCAAGCCAGGCGGCCATGCCCGCCGCCACGGCCGCCACGCCGTAAACCAGCAGGTAGAACGTGCCGGTAGCGAGCTCCACGCCCACCAGCACTGCCCCCGCTATCCACCACCACACATATGCCTGCATTTCATTTCCCCAGTATCGTGGGCCGGTCCGGCAGTTCGTTCGGGTTGGCAGCACCCGGCGGAACATGCTGTTCCAGCAGTTTACTCACCGCATCGATTCCTGCCAGCGCGCCGGCCTCATATTTGTTCGCGCGGAAATGGCTTTCCATGATGTGCGTCACGCGCGCCCATTCCGCCGCCGGCACGCGCGCGGCAATGCCGCGGTCAGCGACAATCTCGATGTCGTGATCGGCGAGGAGCACGTAGATCAGCACGCCGGTGTTGTGGGCGGTATCCCACACCATGAGCTGCGAAAAAACCTCGATTGCGCGCGCCCGCCCGCCAAGCCCGCGCCAGACCCTGCCGGGAGCCAGGCAATTCTCGACGGCAAAGCGGATTTCGCCGCCGTGACGGGTTTCGGAGGCGCGGATCGCCGCTTCGATGGCATCGAGCGTCGCCTGCGGAAACGCGCGCCGCCACGCCCACGGCGGCATGAAGACGTGTTTCAGCCAGCGTTTGAAATTCACCATGAGCCTGACGCGCCTCCGCCGCCGAACCCGCCCCCGCCGCCGCCCCAGGAACCGCGACCGAATCCACCGTGTCTGCCGCCGCTGGACCAGCCGCTGCCGCCGCGAAACCCGGATACGACAGCGGCAAAAACGAACATGGCAATGAACAGCAGCAAGGGGCTGAACCCAATCAGCCAGGCACCGGCCAGTCCGCTGCCGAGCGCAGCC